>NZ_JBKQOT010000634.1:0-3364 GCF_052145395.1 Roseiarcus sp. | reverse complement strand
TTCCTATCTGAATCCGCGGGACGAGGAAACGTCCAAGCAAGGCGACTGACGCCGCCGCGCGAACCGACCGACCGCGGAATTGCCGGACAGGCAAAATCAGGAGGAAGCGATGAGTAAGACTTCGGGAATGAGGAAGCTATTGTGGAGCGGAATCGCAGCGTCAGTGTTGGCGCTTTCCGCCATCGCAGCGACGCCCGCGAAGGCGGCGGAAGCGCGCGAGGAGCTGCGCGCGCAGTTCGACAAGGACCTGAAGGGCAAGACGGTCGCTTGGGTCCCGGTTTGGCTCGGCGTGCTCGAGTCCGAATGGACCCGAGTCATGAAGGCGCATTTCGACGATTACGGCATGAAGCTGGAAGTGCGTGACGCCAACTTCAAGTCCGACGTTCAGCTTCAGGCCGTCAGCGAGCTCATCAACGAACGTCCCGATGTGCTCGTCGTGCAGAACCCCAACGTGACGCTGCTTGCGAAGGAGCTGAAGCGTGCGATGGACGCCGGAATCTATGTCGTGCAGGTCAACATGGCGTCCAACACGCTGACCGACGCCTATGTCGGCGTCGACGCGAAGGACATGGGTCGGCGCCTCGCGAAGAACATCATCGGCGATTGCGGCGGCGGCAAGGGCTCGGGCGAGATTTCGATCCTTGAGGGCGAGGCTACGGCCGCCTATTCGCTCGACATGAAAATCGGCGCTATGGAGGTCTTCAAGACCGATCCGTCAATCAAGGTCGTTTCGTCGCAGCCGACGAGCTGGGATGCGAACAAGGCCGGCGAAGTCACGGCGACCGTGCTGCAACAGCATCCCGATCTCTGCGGAATTCTCAGCGTTTGGGGCCCGCAGGCCGCCGGCGCCGCGCAAGTGATCAAGGCCGCCGGCAAGAGCGACAAGACCAAGATCTATGTCGCGAGCGATGGCCAGCCGGCCGACTGCGACTTGCTGGAGCAAGGCGCCTTCTACCGCAACTTGTCGTACCGAGCCGATACGCAGGGCGAGGCGATCGCCGACGCCGTGATTGGTTTGTTGCAGAGCGGCGACAAGCCGGGCACGAAGCGTCTTGCCTTCTATACGGTGCCGGCCTGGGTAAACAGCAAGGACGACCGCGCGTATTGCTTCACGGTCCCGAAGGACGCGAAGTAATCCGCCAATACCGCCCGCGAGTCGCCTCGCGGGCGCGCTAGCGCTTGCGCGTCACGAAGGACTCGGACATTCCTAGATGAAGAGCCTTCAGCGTTTTTGGCACCGGAATTCACCGCAGCTGTTCCTCGGCGAGTTGCTCGAGAAGCGGTGGATGGAGCCGATCATCCCGTTCACTCTGACGATCGCGGTCTTGCTCGTCTCCGCTCTGATGATCCCCCACTACACGTCGCTGGGGAACCTTCAGCAGTTGATGCGGAGCTTCGCCGAGCAGGGCATGGTGGCGATCGCCATGGCGTTTTCGGTGCTGTCCGGCGGCATCGACCTCTCGGTCGGCTCCGTCTTCGCAATGTCCAACTTTCTGGCCGTCTATTTCTATCTCATCGTCGGTCTGCCGCTGCCGGTGATGATCTTCGCCGTGATTGTTTTCGGCGCGTTGATGGGGGCGATCAACGGCGGGATGATCGCCTACGGCAAGACACGCCCTTTCCTTACGACCCTCGTGGTTCTCATCATCTTGCGCGGCGCCTATAACAAGGCGACCGCCGCATTCACGGAAGAACTCGCCAGCATCAACAGCGATTCTTCGGTCTGGGATTTCATGGGGTCGGGATTTGTTTTCGGCATTCCGACCAACATGGCCGTCCTTATCGTGGTCGCAGTCGCGACGCACTTCTATCTGACCCGCGTGCGTCCGGGTGTGCACATCATGGCCGTCGGCTCCAGTCGGAAGGCCGCCCGTCACGCCGGCGTCAACGTGAAGCGTGCGCTGTTCTCCGCCTATGTGATCTCGGGCGCGATAACCGCGCTCGCCGGGATCTTTTACGCGGCCCGCCAGAACAGTTCGGGCACCGACACGGGCGTCGGCTGGGAGATCAACGCGCTCGCCGCCGTGGTGCTCGGCGGAATCAGTCTCGCCGGGGGACGCGGCACAATCGCCCGCGCGATGATGGGCGCCGCAATTATTTTCATGCTGATAAGCGGCCTGGTCCAAACCGGCTTCTCCGGCAATCTGACGACGGCGATTATCGGGATCATTCTGCTTGTCGCCGTCGGCTTCAACGTCAAGTGGGTAAAGAACAAGGGCAAGGTGCTTCAGAAAGTCTATGTCGTGCCGAGCTGGGTGGATTTCCGGCCGCCGCCTTCGATCGCTCGCGACGGGGGCACTGTCTTTGCCGAGAACGATCGGCTGAAGAACGCCCAGCCGATCGCGCTCAACCAGATCGAGGGACCCGAGGACATCATCCTGGACCGCCGGGACAATCTCTACACCGTCAACCGCAACGGCTCGATCATCCGCTTTCTCGCCCCCGACTATTGCGTCCGCGAAGAGTTTGCGCGCATCGGCGGCCGCCCCCTCGGGCTCGCCTTCGATCGCGACCAGAACCTGCTCGTCTGTATCGCCGGCATGGGCGTTTACGGCGTGAAGCCGGATCGCACGATTTTCAAGGTGACGGACCGTACGTCGCGCACGCGCACGCGGCTCAAGGACGATTCGCGGCTCTATCTCGCCGACGATCTCGACGTCGCCCCCGACGGCAAGATCTATTTCAGCGAGGCGACGACGCGCTACGAGCTCGCGGACTGGGCGCTCGACGGTTTCGAGGGCAGGGGCAACGGCCGCCTGATCTGCCACGATCCCAAGAGCGGCGTGACGAAGACGGTCCTCAAGAACCTCACGTTCCCGAACGGCGTCTGCATCGCCCATGACGGCAAGTCGGTGCTGTGGGCAAGCACCTGGCTATGCCGGGTCTATCGCTATTGGATCGCCGGCGAGAAGGCCGGGACTAACGAGTTGCTGATCGATAACCTTCCCGGCTATTGCGACAACATCAACCGCTCCTCCGATGGCAAGTACTGGCTCGCCTTCTGCGGCCTGCGATCTCCGGTCTACGACCTCGCTATGGCAAATCCAAGTTTCCGGATACGCATGGTCAAGCAGATCCCGCCCGACGAATGGCTGTGTCCCGGCATCAACTACGGCTGCGTGATCAAGTTCGACGACAATGGCATCGTGTCGGAGTCGCTTTGGGACCCAGGCGGTCTCTCCCACCCGACGATAACCTCGGTGCGCGAGCACAAAGGCTATCTCTTCATCGGCGGCCTTGAGAACAACCGTATCGGCCGGATCAAGCTGGCGAACGCCGACCCGGCGTGGGAAGCCCACAAGTCTTATTGGGGAGCGGCCTGAGCCATGTCCTTCATCGGCGACGTCGTCGACCGCATCCTGTT
>NZ_JBKQOT010000633.1:0-14817 GCF_052145395.1 Roseiarcus sp. | reverse complement strand
TCTTTTTTCCCTTGGAGGGGTCTCATGAAAATGGTTCTGAAGAGCGCCGCCGCGTGCGGGGTCGCCGCGGTCGCGCTGCTGGCGGCGGCGCAAAGCTTCGCCTGCACCCGCGTGCTGTGGAACGAGGGCGGACCGGCCATTTTGGTCGGGCGGACGATGGACTGGCCGGAATCGACCGAGCCGATCCTGACCGTGCTGCCGCGCGGCCTGAAGCACGACGGCGGCAAGCTCGGCAGCCAGAGCCTCAACGACCCCAATCCGATGATCTGGACGTCGAAATACGGCAGCGTGATCACGCAGCTCCTCGGGCTCGGCGCGGCCGACGGAATCAACGACCACGGCCTCGCCGTCCACATGCTCTATCTCAATGCGACCGACTTCGGCGCGCGCGACAAGGCGCTGCCGGGAGTCCATGCGGGCCTTTGGGCGCAATACGCGCTCGACAATGCGGCGAGCGTCCCCGAAGCGCTCGACCACTTGTCGAAGATCCAGATCCTTCCGGTCGAGTCGCACGGCCACATGGCCAACGTCCATCTCGCGCTCGAGGACGCGAGCGGCGATTCCGCGATCATCGGATACATCGACGGCAAGCCGGTCGTGCACCATGGCCGCGACTACCGCGTCATGACCAACGACCCGAGCTACGCTGAGCAGCTCGAGCTCCTGAAGGCGCAGGATTTCTCGAAGCCCTCGAGCGACATGCCGCTGCCCGGCAACGTCAATCCGCGCGACCGATTCCAGCGCGCCTCGTACTATCTGTCGATGGTCCCGACGCCGAAGACCGAGCGCGAGGGCGTCGCCTCCGTGCTCGCCATCATGCGCAACGTGTCGGTCCCGTTCGGCGCGCCCTACAAGAGCTTCGGCGTCTACAACACCGAGTACCGCACCGTCTCAGACACGACCAACAAGCTCTATTTCTTCGAGCTGACCACGAGCCCGAACGTGATCTGGACCGACCTGAAAAGGCTCGACTTCCGTCCCGGCGCGCCGGTCCGGACGCTCAATCCGGATTCGATCTTCGTCGGCGACGTCACCGGCGACTACGCGCACACGCGGGCGCCGTACTAAAGCGATTGTCGAGCGCCCCGCGCGGCCCACCCCGAGCGACGCACGGACGGTAAGCCCGGTCGCTCCATTCGGAGAACCTGTACCTGCTCTTTGAGCAGGACCCGCGACGAGATGGCGGCGCGCATCCGCCGCGCCTTTTACCGAGGAGAGAGGCGGAGAACGACGAGATAGAGGCTACAGCCGATCAGTTCCTGGAGCAGTTTCGATAAAGCGTGGGATGGCGATCGAACGGAGCCCCGTCGACTTTTTCAGCCGATGGCGAGAAGGCAAGACGATGGCGGTCAAAGCGATCGGCGTCCGCGCTCTCGACCGCGACGTGTGCTCGGTCCTGACGATTGGCGGCATCGGCGTGAAGACGCCGGGCCAAGACGCTTTGCAACGAGGGCAATACGCCGGCTGAGGACTCCTAGCGAGATGAATGGAGATCGAATCGCGCGGCATACCCTCATCCGGCCGGCGATCGGCGGCCGCCTCCACCTCGCGGGGCGAAGGGACGCTACTTCGACCGCGTCTGCGCCCGCAGCATCGCGATGAACCGCGCGAGGTCCGCGTCGTCCGGCGTGAGCTTGGCGAGCCGCTCGGCGTAGGCGAGCGCGGCGGCGAGGTCGCCCTCCTGCTGCTCGATCTCGACCATGAGGGTGAGGATCTGGCGGTTGTCGGGATGACGCAGAAGCGCCTCGGCGAGCGTCTTCAGCGCGTCGCCTGCGCGGCCGGCGGAATTGAGCGCCACGGCGTAGACATAGGCGTTCTGAGGATTGTCGGGCGCGAGCGCCGCCGCCTGCTGCAATTCGCCGAGCGCGTCGGCGTTCCGCTTCATCCGCACGAGCGCGAGCCCCAGCGCATAGTGCAGCCCGCCGTCCCTGGGCGAGACGGCGATCGCGGCGCGCAAGGCGGCCTCGCCGTTCGCGTCGCGGCCGGTCTGGCGATAGAGATCGGCCAGATTGATCGCGGCGGGGGCGAACTGGGGCGCGAGCTTGAGGGCCGCCTGGTATTCGGCTTCAGCCTCCGCGCTCCGTCCCTCGCGGGCGTAAAACCCGCCCAGCGTCAGCCGCGCCTCCGGCCGGTCGGCGTTGAACTCCTGCGCCGCGACGAACTCGGCCGCGGCGCGATCGAACGCTGCGCGGTCGGCCTCGGGCCGGTTCGCCGCCGGCATCGCGGCGATGACATCGACCGCGCGAATACGGACGCCTCGGATAGGATCGCTCAAAAGCGGCGCGACGATCGGCCAGAGGTCCGCCGAAGGCGCGCGCTCCAGCATGTCGAGCGCGCCGATTCGCACCATCGGGTCCGGGTCGCTGAGGCCCGCCCGGGCGAGGTCGAGGGTCCGCGGCGACAGGAATTGCTGAAGCTCGGAGAGCGCGCCGGCGCGGGCGAAGCCGGGGGCGCCGCGAGACGCCGCGACTTGAGTAAGCAGCGCCTCCGCGTCGGCTGCATCGGACCACGCGTCGTGGAACGCCGCGGCGTAGTTCTGGAACCCTTTGCGGCCAGGCCCGCGCCAGCTCTGGATCGCGTCCGCCGCCCATTCAGCGGATTTTTCCGCGTGGCAGGCGTTGCAGGCGTTCGGCGTCCCGAGCGTTGCCGTGAGGTCGGGGCGCGGAATGCGAAACCCGTGATCGTGGCGGTCGTGGACCACCATGTAGGTTCGTCTCGGCATGTGGCAGTCGGGACACCCGACCGGCGGGTCGACGCCTTCATGATGAGAATGAGCTGCGACAGCATAAGGGTCGGGCGCGTGGCATTGCAGGCAGACGCCGTCGCCCGGGAGCCTTAGCTGCGAACTGTGCGGGTCGTGGCAGTCGCTGCAGGTGACGCCCTTGGAAAACATCTTGCTTTCCTTGAACGAACCGTAGTTGTAGACCTCGTCCTCCATCTGCCCGTCGGCGAAATAGAGGCCGCGGGTGAGGGGCGAGACGACGTGGGTCTCGGACAGCGACCGGCCGGGAACCCAGTCCTCGGCGATCTGACCGCGGCGGGCGTGGCAGAGGCCGCAGGTCTCGACCTCCTTGCGCAAGTCCGGCGGTTCGGCGCTCGGCGCGGCGTTTCCAGTCGAGGGGTTGATCGTCCAGGTCCGGTTCGCGCGCTCGTCGAACCGGACCACGAGGCCTTGGTCGCCATCGCCCGCCGGCGCGCGCCAGCCTGTGTGGGCTTTCGCCCAGGCGACATGGGCCGAGCCCTGGCCGTGGCAGGTCTCGCAGCCGACGCTGATCTCGGCCCACGACGTCGCGAACGTGTCCGCCTTGGCGGCGTAATTCTTGCGCACGCCGGTCGAGTGGCACTCGGCGCAAATGAAGTTCCAGTTCTGGTTGAGCTTCGTCCAGTGCAGAACGTCGTCGTGCGGGATCGCCTCGTTCGGATAGAGGTGAAACCAGCGCTGCCCGCCCTTGTCCTTCGGCCGGCTGTCCCAGGCGATGCCGAGCGCCTGAATCCGGCCGTCCGGGAATGCAATCAGGTATTGCTGCAACGGGTAGACGCCGAACGTATATTGGATCTGGAATTCGGCGAGCTTGCCGTCGGGGCCGTCGGTCTCGACGAAGAATTTTCCATCGCGCCTATAGAAGCGCGACGTGACGTCGAAATGCTCAAAGGTCGCATTCCCGAAATCGCCGAGCACGGAGGCGTCGGTCGCGTGGTCCATCGCCGCCTTGTGGTGCGATCCGGCCCACAGTTTTGCGTCGCTTGCGTGGCAGGACGCGCAGACCTCGCTGCCGACGTAAGAGAGGGGAGGGACGGTTTCGGCGGTGCGGGCCGCTGCGGCCGGCGCTGTCGCGAGCCATGCGCCGAGCGCTGAGAGCGCCGCGAGCACAAGTGTCAGACGGCCCACTCTCAAATCAAAATCCTTCCGCCCGGGCGGCCTCACGCCTGTGGGTTATGGCGATGGCTCTTGGGCCCGGTCAAGGCAGCCGTCGGACGCTTCCGCCCTCCGCACAATTGGCCGCTCGTAGATGATTTCATAGGGCGAGAAACCGTCACGCCGATAAGCGTGGATCGCCGCGTCGTTCGCGGCGAGAGCGCACAGTCGGAGGCGTGTGATCCCGGGTTGCGCCAGACAGCGCTCGATGGCGCCCAAAAGTTGGCTGGCGACACGCCGCCCGCGAAACTCCGGCGCGACGAAAATATCGGAGACGAAGGCGAAGCGATCGGAGTCCGGCGTCTCGACGATCGCGTCCGACTCCTCGATCCAGCCCGCGACGAAGCCGACAAATGCTCCAGCCCATTCGGCCACCAGCATGGCGCCGCTCTCAGCCGCCCGACTCTCGATCCGACCGAGATAGGCGTCGGCGACCTGCTCCCCGGGCAGACGCGAATCATGAAGCCGACGCTCATGCTCCTGAAGCTCGACGATGGCGCGTCGCAGATCCGAGCGATCGGCAGCCGTCGCAGCTCGAATCTGAAGCCAAGGAGACATAAATGATCGTTCACTCCATACTTCCACATTCGTCAAGGGTTGAGCTTCGGCGACAATCGGCGAGGCGCCCCCAAGCCGAGGAGGGTGAGGGATTTGAGGTTCGTTGTTCTGGCGCTCCGCAGGCTCGCCGTCGGCCTGCTCGGCGTTCTCGCCGTCTGGCTGATCGCCTTCGTCTTCCGCGTCACCGACCAGCGGTTGCCGACGATTCTGACCCTGGCGCTCGTCTATGGAATCGCGGCCTATGTCATCCTGCCGCGCATCGTCCGCATGAGCCTCAAGCTGTTGAAGCGCGGCAGCGTGCCGAGCTTCACCCTGACCGGCGACGGTTTTCCGGGCGACCCGGTCAATCTCGCCCTCGTCGGCACGTTCGCCGAGCTCAACGCCGCCTTCGCCCGCGCCGGCTGGATCGCCGCCGATCCGCTCGGCCTGAAGAGCTCCTGGGGCATGGCCGTGTCCTTCGTCCTCAACCGGCCCTACCCGAACGCGCCGTTCAGCACCCTCTATCTGTTCGGTCGCAAGCAGGACATCGGCTTCCAGAAGCCGATCGACGGCAGCCCCCGCAAGCGCCATCACATCCGCTTCTGGGCGCTGAGCCCCGACCGCGCGGGCGAGGCCAACACGCCCGCCTTCTGGCTCAACGCCGACCGGCCACCGCTGGACGAGCCTGCGCTGTGGGTCGGCGCCGGGACGCGCGACACCGGGCTGTCGTTCACCCGGTTTACTTTCCAGTTCACTCACGCCACCGCCGACGACACTAACGCCGAGCGCAATTTCATCCTCGGCGAGTTGAAAGCCGCCGGCGTTATCGGCAAGGCGACGTGGCACAAGGAAGGCGAGCGGCTGAACCTCGGCAAGGTCAACCACTACGTCGCCGACGGCGAGATCGCCGTGGCGCGGCTCAGGTGAGGGAGGGACTGCCTGGACGGCTCAGCAGCCCGCCGAGCCGGCGGTCGCCCGCCGACGGCCCCCGCCGTGAAGCGGAGCCCGCTCGAACCCCGCTGAGCCGGGCGATGTCCGCCCGCTCTTGAATTCAACGATGCGGTCCGCTTGAGTGGCCGCTGTTTGACGCCTGTCGCGTCGCTCCGTCGGCGCTATCGGACGAAAGGACCGGTCATGGATCTTGAGCTGAAAGGCAAACGCGCGCTCGTCACCGGGAGCACCGCCGGCATCGGCTACGCCATCGCGGCGAGCCTGGCCAAGGAGGGCGCCCGCGTCATCGTCAACGGCCGAACGCAAGAGGGCGTTGACGAGGCTGTCAGGAAAATCAAGGCCGAGATCGGCGGCGACGCGGTCGGCTTCGCGGGCGACCTCGGCCGGGCGCCTGCGGCTGAGGCGCTCGTCCGTCTGCAGCCCGAGGCCGACATCCTCGTCAACAATCTCGGCATCTTCGAGCCGAAGCCCTTCGAGGAGATTCCCGACGCCGACTGGCTGCGCTTCTTCGAGGTCAACGTGGTGAGCGGCGCGCGGCTCGCCCGCCTCTACCTTCCGGGCATGAGGCGCGCGAACTGGGGCCGGATCATCTTCATCTCGAGCGAGAGCGGCCTACAGATCCCGGCCGAGATGATCCATTACGGCGTGACCAAGACGGCGCAGATCGCGCTCGCCCGCGGCCTCGCGGAGGCCGTCGCCGGCACGGGGATCACGGTCAACAGCGTGCTTCCGGGCCCCACCAGGTCGCGCGGAGTGGGCGATTTCGTCGAGGCCCTGGCGAAGGGCGCGGGCAAGAGCGTCGACGAGGTGGAGACCGAGTTCTTCGAGAAGGTCCGCCCGACCTCGCTCATCAAGCGCTTCGCAACGCCGGAGGAGGTCGCCGCGCTCGTCACCTACGTCGCAAGCCCGCTCGCCTCGGCGACCACCGGCGCGGCGCTGAGGGTCGACGGCGGCGTGGTCAAGAGCGCATTTTAGCGTGAATTGCGTTCAGGTCGACGCACCCAATTCAAGCCGCGCTCGATGTGCGCGGCGTCAACGACCGCGTCTAGGGGGGCGCAATACGAGGGCTCACGTCGATGAACGCCGCACGCACGACCGAGGAGATCGAACGCGCCATCGCAGACGTGCTTGCTGCCGCGCCGCATCGCGCGGTCGGGCTCGCCCTCGTGCGTTGGAGCCCAGGCCAGGCCGTGCTGGCGTTCGTCGCCGGCAACGCGTGTCTCGGGCCTTCCGGACAAGTGCATGGGGGCGTCATCTCGATGCTCGCCGAGCCGACGGCGGTGCTGGCGCTACTGCCCATGCTGCCGGCCGACCGCCACGCCGTGACCGCCGACTTCCACGCCCAGTTCCTCCGCCCGGCGAAGCCGCACGCCCGCGTCGAGCTGACCGGGCGCGTTCTGAGGGCGGGGCGGCAGCTCGCCTTCTGCGAGGTCGAGGCGCGCTCGGAACGCCAGGTCTGCGTCGTCACGCGGGTGACGAAGGCGATCGTGGCGGTTTAGCGGACGATCGTCCCGCTCACTCCCACCGTCCCGGCCCCGTCTGCCGCATCGTGACCACGTCGATGCGGCCCTTCGGCGGGCCGCCGATCCAGCCGGACATGACCCAGCTCGTCAGGCCGACGACGATGGCGGCGAAGAAGGCCGGCCAGAAGCCGGCGACGACGAAGCCCTTGAGGAACCAGGCCACCAGTTCGATCATCAGTCCGTTGATGACGAGCAGGAAGAACCCGAGCGTGACCAGCGCGATCGGCAGCGTCAGGATGATGAGGACCGGACGCACGAAGGCGTTGACGATGCCGAGCAGCAGCGCGGCCGCGATCAGCGACTCCGTCGAGCGGAACTCGACGCCCGGCACGATCTGCGAGGCGAGCCAGAGGCCGATTCCGACCACGACCGCCCGAATGAGGAAACCTTCCATGACTGCACCCTGCCTGTCGCGCGAATGTAGGGTGGGCTGCGCTGTTTCGCCAGAGCCGCTGGCCTGCGCGACCCAGGACGTCGCTTACAGGCATTTCAGCGCAGTCGGGTCGGCCGCCGACCGGACCATGATTTCCGCGGCGCGGCGGCGCTGGAACAGCGTCGGACGGGCAGGATCGCGCTTGTACGGGTTAGGCAGGGCGGTCGCGAGCAGCGCGCCCTCGCGCGCGTCGAGCGCCTTGGCGCTCTTGTGGAAATAGCGCCTCGCCGCGGCCTCGATCCCGAAAATCCCGTCGCCCCACTCGGCGATGCCGAGATAGACCTCCATCACCCTTCGTTTCGGCCAGAGCTTGCCGAGGACGAGCGCCATCGGAATCTCGAGGCCCTTGCGCACGGCCGAACGGCCCGGCCACAGGAACAGGTTCTTGGCCGTCTGCATGGTCAGCGTCGACGCGCCGCGCGAGGGGCCGGCCTCTCCGCCGGCGGCCAGCACTTCGTGCAGCGCCCCCCAGTCGACGCCGTCGTTGACGCAGAAGGTCGCATCCTCCGAGGCGACTACCGCCGCGACCGCGGCGGGCGACACGTCGCCGAGCCGCACGGGAAACCGCTCGTACGGCTTTCCCTCGACCCTGCGGGCGAGCATCAGCGTCGAAACCGGATCGACGGAGGCGTACAGCGCGACAAGCACGAAAAAGGCGACCGCGAGCACCACCGCGCCTCTGAAGACCCAGCGCGCTGCGGCGCGGATCGAGAAAGGCCTGCGCGCCATGCCAATGCCTTGACGGAAATCGCCGTCCCCGGCAAGGCCGCCGCGCCCGGTCCGGCCGGTGCTAATTGAGGGTTCGATTGCCGTGAGGCGAGTCGAGCGAGAAGGCCGGGATCGCGACGTCGAATCGTTCGCCGTCCTCGTCGACCATCCGGTATTCCCCGACCATCATGCCGCTCGACGTCGTCAGCGGGCAGCCGGAGGCGTAGCGGAACGAGGCGCCGGGCTCAATTGTCGGCTGCTCGCCGACCACGCCCGGACCGCGCACCTCCTGCTGGCGGCCCTCCGCGTCCGTTATGAGCCACCGCCGCTCGATCAGCGTCACAGCCTTGTCGCCGAGATTGGCGATCTCGATGTCGTAGCGCCAGAAATAGTGGTTTGCCGCCGGATCGGAACGGTCCGGCTCGAAGGTCGGCTCGACCGTGACTTTGACCTGATGCGTGACAGCCATGTACATGGGACAGGCATTCTAGCGACGCGCGACGGCGCGTCCACTGGCGCGTGCGCCTCTCTTCGGATCTTGCGCGCCGCGACCGCACAGGGAAGCTTGCGATGAGCGAAGACCTTCTCGGAAGGGCCAAGGCGCTGCTGGCGCGCCTGATCGCGTTCGAGAGCGTCAGCAATCGGTCGAACCTGCCGCTGATCGCCTTCGTCGAGGAGTACCTTTCCGCGCACGGCGTCGCCTCCCGCCGCGCGCCGAACGGATCGGGGGACAAAACCGCGCTCCTCGCCACGGTCGGACCGCGGGTCGACGGCGGGGTCGTCCTGTCCGGGCATACCGACGTCGTGCCGGTCGAGGGGCAGGCGTGGACGAGCCCGCCATTCGTCATGCGCGAGGCCGACGGGCGCCTGTACGGACGCGGTGCGTGCGACATGAAGGGCTTCGCCGCCTGCGTGCTGGCGATGGTTCCGGATTTTCTCACCTCGCCGCTGAAGCGCCCCATCCACATCGTACTGAGCTACGACGAGGAGACGACCTGCCTCGGCTCGACCGACGTGATCGCGTGGTTCGGCAAGGACGAGCCGCGTCCCTCCGCGGTCGTGGTTGGCGAGCCGACGATGATGGAGGTCGCCGACGCGCACAAGAGCGTGGCGACGATCCGCACCGTGGTCAAGGGCTACGAGGCGCATTCGGCGCTGCCCGCCCTCGGCGCTAACGCCGTCGCGGCGGCGGCCGACGTCGTCAGCGAGATCGGGCGCCTCGCGCGAGAGTACGAGAAAGGGCCGCTCGACCCCCGCTTCGCGCCGCCTTATTCGACGCTGCACGTCGGGGTCATTCACGGCGGGACCGCGCGCAACATTCTCGCCCGCGAATGCGCCTTCGACTGGGAGTTCCGCGGCCTGCCGGGCGTGCTGCCCGCGATTCCGGTGGGGCAGGTGCAGGCGTTCGTCGATACGGTCGCGTTGCCGCGGCTGACCCGCTTCGTGACCGGCCCGACGATCACGACCGAGGTCGAAGCCGTCGCCCCGGCGCTCGGCGCCGAGCCGGGATCGGCGGCCGAGACTCTGGCCCTGAGGCTGACGAAGTCCAACCGGACGATCGCGGTGTCCTTCGCCACCGAATCCGGCCACTTTCAGGCTGCCGGAATTCCGACCGTCGTGTGCGGGCCGGGCTCGATCGATCAGGCGCACAAGCCGGACGAATATGTCGAGGAGTCGCAGCTCGCGGCCTGCCTCGCCTTTCTCGGCGCGCTCGCGGGCGAACTGTCGAGGTAGCGACGGGTGGCGCTACTGCCGCACGGTCGGGACGACCTTGGCGTAGCTGAGGTCGTAGGTCTTGTTGAGCAGCGGATCGAGCTTGGTGCCTTCCGACGCGTCGTAGATGCGCGGCCGTCCGGAAGCGGTCGGCGGCGGGGCGGCCGCGGCGGCCGTCGTGACAGCGGGCGCATTGTCAGCTTGCGCCGGGGCGCCGAGACCGTACTTCGCTTCACGCGCCTTCTGATCGGCGAGCATGGCGGGCGACAGCGGCACGGAGGCCGGAGAGCCGCTCCCGTCGATCGAGGCGCTCGCGTCCGCGAAGGCGTCGCCCTCCGCCGGCGCATCGTTGACGCCCGCCACCACGGCGCCGAGTTCCTCGATTGTCTTGCCGCCCGTCGGGCCGCTTGAGAGGGATGAGATCGCGGTCTGGACCGCCTTGCGGCTCACGCCGATTGCGGCGAGGCGCGCGACGACGGCGGGCTGCGTGGGCGGCGCGGGTCCAATGGCGACGAGCGAACCGTACGCGGCAGGATCGGACGACTCGTTCTCTCCATGAATCGCCGGGGGCCCGGTCGGCGCCGCGTCGGGCGCCAAGCGGTCCTTGGCGTCCTTTTCGATCTGGCGCCAGTGCGCAACGTTCTTGAGGTGCTGATCGAACGAATCGGCAAAAACGTGTCCGCCGGTTCCGTCCGCGACGAAGTAGAGGTCCTTCGTATGGGCCGGGTTGGCGACCGCCTCGAGGGCGGCCTTGCCGGGATTGGAAATCGGTCCGGGCGGAAGACCGTCGATCTGGTAGGTGTTGTAAGGCGTCGCCTGATTGAGATCGGCGCGCGAGATGGGGCGCCCCAGGGTGCCCTTGCCGAACGCCAGTCCGTAAACGATCGTCGGATCCGACTCGAGCCGCATGTGCTTCTGCAGCCGGTTGACGAACACGCTGGCGACGCGCGGGCGCTCGTCGGCCTTGCCGGTCTCCTTCTCGACGATCGAGGCGAGCGTGACCATTTCTCCCGGAGACTTGATCGGCAGATCGGGCGAACGGGCCCTCCAGATCTCCTCGACGATCCGGGTCTGCGCCTTCGACATCCGCGCCAAAATCGACTGGCGCGTATCCCCGCGCTCGAAATAATAGGTGTCGGGCATCAGCGAGCCCTCGCGCGGGGTCTCCTTCACGTCGCTGAGAAGCACGTCGTCGTCGCGCAGCCGCTGAACGATCTGATCGCTGGTCAGGCCTTCCGGGATGGTGATCTTGTGCCGGACGACCTTGTGCGACGCCAGCAGGGCCTCGATCTCGTTCATGCTGACGCCGGCTTTGAATTCGTATTCGCCTCGCTTCAAGAGGCTATGCTCGCCGTCGAGCATGGTCAGGAGCGTGAACCAGGTCGCGCTATCGATGACGCCGGCGCGCTCGAGCTGGTCGGCGATGCTGCCGCCGTCGTCCTCGCGGACGATGTTGACGATCTTGTCGGCCGTCAGGGGTCCGGGGTGGCGTCCCTCCATCATCAGCCAGGCGATGGCGCCGATCGCCAGCAGGGCGCCGACCAGGGCGAAGGTCAGAAAAGCGCTCAGCGACGAGAGCATCGAGCGCCGGGGCTTCTTCGGCTTCCTGGATGGCGGCGGATCGTCGTTGGCGATGATCGGGGCGGGTTTGTTTGCGCGGCGGAATAGGCTCGCTCGCGCCCGCGGGGGCTCGCCGCCGTTGCTGGGTGGTGCGCTCATGCCGCCTGTCGGCCTCCCGCGTGCCGCCGCTCTCGCAAAGCCTCAATGGCGCCCCGAGCCTTGCGGAGACTCAGGCCGGGCGCACGAATGCGACTCTACATGACCGCGCATCGTGACGAAACGGCGATTCGCGGGGGCAAGCCGCTCACGCCGCCGCGCGGAAAATGATCGAAGCGTTGGTGCCGCCGAAGCCGAACGAATTCGACAGCGCGACCTGGATCGGCCGCTTGCGGGCGGCGTGCGGCGCAAGGTCGATCGCGGTCTCCACCGAAGGGTTGTCGAGATTCAGGGTCGGCGGCGCGATCTGGTCGCGGATCGCCAGGATGCAGAAAATCGCTTCGACGGCGCCCGCCGCGCCGAGCAAATGGCCGATTGACGATTTGGTCGATGACATCGTCGTCTTGCCCGCGGAATTGCCGAGCACGCGCTCGACCGCGCGCAACTCGATCTCGTCGCCCAGCGGCGTCGAGGTCCCATGCGCGTTGACATAGTCGATGTCGGACACGTCCACGCCGGCGCGCTTGATCGCCGCGCTCATCGAGCGGAATGCGCCGTCCCCGTCGGGCGAGGGCGCGGTGATGTGATAGGCGTCGCCGGACAATCCGTAGCCGATCAATTCGGCATAGATGCGCGCCCCGCGCGCCTTGGCGTGCTCGTATTCCTCGAGCACCACGCAGCCCGCGCCCTCGCCCATGACAAACCCGTCTCGGTCGCGATCGTAGGGGCGGGAAGCCTGCTGCGGTCGGTCGTTGAACCCGGTCGACAGCGCCTTGCAGGCGGCGAAGCCGGCCAGCGCCAGGCGGTTCACTGCCGATTCGGTTCCGCCCGCGACCATGACGTTGGCGTCGCCGAGGGCGATCAGGCGTCCCGCGTCGCCGATCGCGTGCGCGCCGGTCGAGCAGGCGGTCACCACCGCGTGATTGGGGCCCTTGAGCTTGTGCGCGATCGACACGTGTCCGCCGACCAGATTGATCAGCCGACCCGGAATGAAGAACGGCGAGATGCGGCGCGGGCCCTTCTCGTGCAGGGTGATCGAGGCGTCGTAGATTCCGCCCAGGCCCCCGATGCCGGAGCCGATCAGGACGCCGGTCTCGATTTCTTCCTCGTACGTCCTGGGCGCCCAGCCGGCGTCGCGGAGGGCCTGGGTCGCAGCGCTCAGACCATAGATGATGAAATCGTCGACGCGCCGCTGCTCCTTGGGATCCATCCAGTCGTCAGGGCGGAAGGCGTCGGCCGCATCGCCGCGCGGCACCTGCGCCGCGATCTGGCAGGCCAGGTCCGACACCTCCAAATTCTCGACTCTCGCCGCGCCCGACTCGCCCGCCAGAAGCCGGCGCCACGTCTGCTCGACGCCGCAAGCCAATGGGCTGACCATGCCAAGCCCGGTGACGACGACCCGCCTCATGCGCTCCATCCTATCCGACAGCTCGAACTTTTTTCAGCCGCCGTTTTCCTCCGAGGCCGATGCCCCAATGCGACAAGGGCCGGACGGAACGCCGGCCCCAAGCGTCCTAAGCGAAACCTGTACCGGAGGGCGGCGACGCCTCCCTTCCGCCGGAATCCGCCTATTTGTTAGCCGACGCCTTCTCGAGAAACTTGACTGCGTCGCCGACCGTGACGATCGTTTCGGCCTGATCGTCGGGAATCTCGACGCCAAACTCTTCTTCGAAGGCCATGACCAGTTCGACGGTGTCGAGCGAATCAGCGCCCAGATCGTCGATGAAATTGGCGCTTTCGACGACCTTGTCGGCGTCCACGCCGAGGTGCTCCACGACGATCTTCTTTACGCGCTCTGCGACATCGCTCATTTTCTCAACTTCCCTTATGCGTCGGGCCCAGGCGCCCGCGTTGTTGCTATTCCCCGATCGACCCCCGCACGGGACGCCGACCGTTCGACCCGCCGCCCCGCTTTCTCGCGGGGGCGACTCGAGTTTCTCAGCGGTTACGGTGACGCCGACGCTCGAAAATCCTCCCCGGAGCGTGCTCTCCGCCCGGCGACGACCGGGGTCGATAGCATATCTTTTCCGTGAAGGCGAGAGGGCCGCCAGCCGCTTTCCGCGACTCCGTCGAGACGCATTAAGTCCCTTAAAACATTGACATTCCGCCGTTCACATGGAGCGTCTGCCCGGTGACGTAGGACGCCTCCGCGCTCGCCAGATAGACCGCCGCCGAGCCGATGTCCGCGCCGGCGCCGAGCCGGCCCATCGGGACGGAGGCGAGGATTGCCTCGCGCTGCTTGTCGTTGAGCGCGTCGGTCATCGGGCTCGCGATGAAGCCGGGCGCGATGCAATTGACCGTGATTCCGCGAGTTGCGACCTCCGCCGCCAGCGATTTGGACATGGCGATCATGCCGGCCTTGGCGGCGGCGTAATTGGCCTGTCCCGGATTGCCGTTGACGCCCACGATCGACGTGATGTTGATGATCCGGCCGTAGCGCCGCTTCATCATGCCCTTGAGCGCCGCGCGCGACAGACGGAATGCTGCGGTCAGGTTGATCGCGAGCACCGTATCCCACTCGCCGTCCTTCATCCGCACGAGAAGGTTGTCGCGCGTGACGCCGGCGTTGTTGATGAGCACGTCGAGCGCACCCATCGCACGCTCCGCGGCGGGAACGAGCGTCTCGACCGAAGCCGAATCGGCGAGATCGCACGGGCAGACGTGGACGCGTTCGCCAAGCTCGGCGGCGAGCGTCTCGAGAGCTTCGCGCCGAGTGCCCGACAGCGCGACCACGGCGCCCTGCGCGTGCAGCGCCCGGGCCATGGCGCCGCCGAGGCCTCCCGACGCGCCGGTGACGAGGGCGGTCTTCCCGGTGAGATCGAACAAAGGGTCGCGCCTTTCGATCAGGGTTTCGGGTGTCTCGCGGCCTCGAAGGCGACGATGTCGGCCGGAGCGCCGATGCTGATTGCGGTCGCGCCCTCGGCGATGCGCTTGATGAGGCCCGCCAGCACCTTGCCGGTCCCGACCTCGATGAATCGCGTCACGCCTTCGGCCGCCATGTAGGCGACGCTTTCGCGCCAGCGCACGGTTCCCGTCACCTGCTCGACCAGGCCGGCGCGGATCGCCTCCGGGTCCTCGACTGCCGACGCCCTGACGTTGCCGACGAGCGGCGGCTTCGGCCGGCGGATGTCGACCTTGCGCAGCGCCGCGTCCATCGCCTCGGCGGCGGGCCGCATCAGCGCACAATGGAAGGGGGCGCTGACCGGCAAGAACACCGCCCGCTTGGCGCCGGCGAGCTTGGCGAGCTCGATGGCCCGCTCGACCGCCGCCTTGGCGCCGGAGATGACGACCTGCCCGCCGCCGTTGTCGTTGGCGGCCTG
>NZ_JBKQOT010000632.1:0-9869 GCF_052145395.1 Roseiarcus sp. | reverse complement strand
AGCCGCCCCGAATCATCCCCTGAAGACGAATCCAAAATCCCCCGCCACGCAACAACTTTCGCGGATCCTCGATGACTCGGGGTATAGAATCTAATGGGCTCCGGGCGGCTCCGTGCCTCTGGGATTTTTCAGCGAGCCGCCGGCGTCGGGACTCGATCAGCTTGACCGCAGCTGGCGGCTTTCGGACGCAAGGCGCGCGTTCCCGTTCGGTCCCGGTGCAGTAGCGTTGCGCCAACTCCGGACGTTCCTGAAAGAAGCTTCGAACGATCAGCGCAAACCGGGGCGAAACACGCGCCCGAAGCAATTGAACGGCGCGAACCGACACTCAGCCGACGGCCGGCCCCGTGTAGGATTTAGGGCGCCCGCCGAAGTCAATCTGGCTTTAAGCGTCCGAATTCAGTTCCATCTAACGGCCCCGTTCACTCTCAGGCGTACTTACCAGTTTTGCGGCCTGTTGGTTGGCGACGCTGAGGGCGGTGAGCATGTCGTCTCCCAAAGCCAGCCTGGCAGCAAGCGTTCCCACGAACATGTCTCCGGCTCCATGGGTACTTTGCACTTTGACCGGAATGCTACGAAGGGAGACTTTGCCGCCTGCCTCGTCCTGAAACGCCAGGCCGTCTCCGCCGGCGGTTACCACCACGGCGCCAAACCGGGATACTAACAATTCTGCCGCGCCTTCAGCATCCGCCAACGAGCGCACGGGCGTCGAACCCAGCATCTCAGCCTCGATAGCGTTGACAATCAGGATGTCGACATAACCCGGCAACGCCGTCTCGAACGCTCTTGCGGGAGCAGCGTTGAGGATTGTTTTAACGCCAAACTGCCTGGCTCTCCGCGCGACGTCTTCGTTGATCGCTTCCGGAATCTCGTTCTGGAGGATCAGGACTTTCGCAGAACGCAACAGCTCGTCGTGAGCTTGGTTCGCCCTTATCGCTAGGTTCGACCCTGAGACGATCACGGCGCCGTAATCGCCCTCGGCGTCGAAGATCGCAACGCTCATGCCGGAACCCACGCCCGGCAAGGTCGCGACCGCCGAGCGATCGACGCCTCCTCGATCGAGCCCGGCCAGCAGCGCGGCTCCAAAATCGTCGCTGCCCACAGCGCCGACCATCGCGGTCGGGACGCCCTGTCCTCGGGCGGCGAGGGCCTGATTGCCGCCCTTGCCCCCGAACTTCGGCGACCAGCTCGCTCCTGCGACGGTCTCTCCCTTTCGGGGACGGGCCGGCGCGTCGACCATGATGTCGTAGTGCAGGCTGCCGACGACCACGACGGAACCGGTCCGCGCGCCGCGCGCTTCGGTTTCTTGCGCGCTCATGACCGCCCCCGAGTGGCGCGATCAACGAGCATGGCGAAGAGGATGATCAGGCCGGTGGCGAGGAGCTGGTAAAAGGCCTGGACATTGAGCAGCGTCAGTCCGTTTCTCATGGCGCCGAGGATGATGGCGCCGAGCAGCGTGCCGCTGATGCTCCCCTTGCCGCCCATCAGCGAGGCGCCGCCGATGGCCGCCGCGGCGATCGCGTCAAGCTCCCAGAGATTGCCGAGGATCGGCTCCGCGGCGCCAAGGCGCCCGATCAGGATCAGCGCAGCGAGCGCCGCGAGCACGCCGGATAGAACATAAGCGCCAATCTTGGTGAGCGCGATCGGCACGCCGGCAATGTGAGCCGCCTCTTCATTACCACCCACTGCGAGCAGGTATTCGCCGAACGGCGTCTTGCGCAGAAGGATGAAGGCAATGAGAGCCACGACAATCACCACGGTCACGGAGGCCGGAATGCCGAAAAAGTAGCCGTTGGCGACCGCGCGGAATCCAGCCGGCACGCCCAGGATCGGATTGCCGCCGGTGGAGATGAGCGCCAAGGCCCGATAAGTGCTCAGCGTTCCAAGCGTCACAATGAAGGGCTGGAGCCCTCCGAATGCGACCAGAGCGCCGTTGATGAACCCACAAACCGCTCCGAGGGCGAGGCCCGCGACGATCGCTATCGCCGGCGGCACGCCCGCCACCATCAATGCAGCCGACAGAACCGCGGAAAGCGCAGCCGTTGGTCCGACCGAAAGATCGATGCCGCCCGAGATGATGACCAGCGTCATGCCCAGTGCGACGCAGGCGTTGATGCTCGATTGCAGGAGCACGTTCATGAGATTTCGTTCGGAGAGAAATCCTGGCGCGATGAACGCGAATACGGCGAAGATCAGGAGCAACCCAACCACAGTGCCAAAGTCGCGAACGTTCACGCGCAATCCCGGAAAGGAATGCGTGCTCGTGGAAGCCGTCGGAGTGCTGATCGACATGGTTTCTCTCCCTGGAATGGCGGCGTTTGCCGTCGGTTAGTCGGAAACAGAGGTTTGGGGGACCGCGTGCGCGACGATGGCCTGTTCGCTCAGGTCCTTGCGCTCGAGCTGAGCCGCGATCCGCCCCTGACGCATGACAAGCACGCGATCTGCGACTCGGATGATCTCCGGCAGCTCGGAGGAGACGACGACGATAGATTTGCCCTCCGCTGCGAGGCGTTCGATAAGGCTGTAGATCTCGGCTTTCGCTCCGATGTCTATGCCGCGCGTCGGCTCGTCGAACAGCAGAATCTGGCAATTCGCCGCAATCCAACGGGCGATGATCGCCTTCTGCTGGTTTCCCCCGGAGAAGAGGCGGATCGGCCGGTCGATCAGAAGCGGACGCAGATTGATGTTGGTCAGGATCTCGGTCGCCTCCTTGCGAAGCGCGCGGCTTCGTATGAGACCGCGCGGGGCAAAGTGCTTCATCGAGGGCAGCGCGACATTGTTCATCACGGAGCGTTGAGGGATGATTCCCTCCCGCTTCCGTTCCTCTGGCGCGAGGCCGATGCCCGCGGCAATAGCGGCGCGCGTGCCCTGTTTGGTGAGTTGCCGGCCGTTCAGCGTGATCGATCCCGAGGTCGGCCTGTCCGCTCCGGCGATCAGGCGCAACAGTTCCGTTCGCCCAGCGCCGATCAATCCGGCGATCCCGAGAACCTCGCCGCGCCGTAGTTCGAAGGTCGCGTCAACGACCTTGGTCCCCGAGGTCAGGCCATTCACCGAAAGGACGGTCTCGGCGGTCGCGGAGGAGCGGTGGTGGGCAACCGCGAGCTCGCGCCCGACCATCATAGCGACAACAGCGCTCTCGGTCGTTTCTCTTAGGTCAACTTCGCCCACAAGCTGCCCGTCGCGCATGATGGTCGCGCGGCTGCAAACCTTGAACACCTCGTCCATCTTGTGGGAGACGTAGATGATGGAAACCCCTCGCGCCGCGAGGTCGGCGATCACAACGGCGAGGCGCTCGAACTCGCTTGGGGTCAGGCTCGATGTCCGCTCATCCATGGCGATGATGCGTGCATTCTCGAGCAGCGCCCGGCCGATCTCGACAATCTGCCGCTGAGCGACCTTGAGGGTTTTGATCTGCGCGTCCGCGCGGATCGCGGGGTCGAGAGCCGCGAGCGCTCGAGCAGCGGCTTTCTCCTGGGCAGCGCGGTCGACGAAGACGGAGCCGCGGCGCAGCGAGCGACCGAGGAACATGTTCTGAGCGACAGTGAGCTCGCGGACCTGCTGAAGCTCCTGGTGGATCATCGCGATCCCAGCCCGGCGTGCGTCGAGGGGGCCGCGCAGGGCCAGAATCTCGCCGTCGAGCGTGATCGTTCCGGCGTTTGGCTTCAACACGCCGCACATCGTGCGGAGTAGCGTCGACTTTCCGGCGCCGTTCTCGCCGAGGAGGCCGTGAACTTCACCCGGACGAACGCGCAGCGACATATCGCTGAGCGCCTTGACGCCGGGAAATGTCTTTGTCACATGCTCAATATCGAGCCGAAGCGTTGCATCAGCCATGGGGGTCACCCTTGATAAAGGAAGAGCGGCTGCCGTTTTGCCGGCAGCCGCATTAGCTCATTGGCCGGTTTTGGCGTCCTGTTCGAGGACGGCCCGAACGTCGACCCCCTGGCCCTTGTAGCGCTCGACATTGTCCTTGGTGATCAAGGCTTGCGGCGTCGCGACCACGCGGGGAAGGTCTTCTTTTGCGACGATGCGGAGCGCCGCTTCCAATGCAACTTCACCCGTAAGGACCGGGAAGCTATCGACTGTCCCGGTCAACTCGCCAGCCCGGATCGAGGCGTAGGCGTCCGAGATCCCATCGGTCCCGAACACGACGACCTTGCCAAGGAGGCCGGCATTCTTCACGGCTTCGACGACGCCCAGCGCCATGGTGTCGTTGTTGCAATAGAAGCCGATGAGATCAGGATGCTGCTGGAGAATTGTCGTGGCCGAGTCGTAGGAGAGCTGTCTGTCCCAGTTGCCCGGAACGCTCGCCACGACCTGGAACTTGTCTCCGCCGGCGGTGATCGTGGACTTGAAGCCGTCGGTGCGCTGTCCCGCCGCGTAGACGCCGGCCTGTCCTTCGATCACGGCCACCTTGCCGCCCTGCGGCCTGTTCGCGAGAAACCACTTGGCGACTCGCACGCCATTATCCCGCTGGACGTTTCCGACGTAGTGAACCGCCATGGGAATGACGGCGTCGTTTACATTGACGACCGGAATTCCGGCAGCCTTCGCCTCGCCCATCGCAGGTTCGAGATTGGAGTTGGTTTGGGGCGATACGAGGAGGACGCTCGCGCCCTGTGTGATCATTGTCTCGGCGATCGAGAGCTGACCGAGTTGATCGCCCTCGCTCTGGGCGGCCTGGTAGGACACCGGAACCCCGACCTTCTTGCCGAAGTTTTGGTAGCCCTCGCCGAGGAGCCGCCAGTATTCGTTCGTGAGCGTCTTGGAGACTGCGCCAGCCTTCGTTCCGGCCGGCAACTTGGGAAAGGGCCCGAATTTCGCCGTCAGCTGGCTCCAATCGATCCGATCCGGCTCGGTGTCGGAATTGAGGGGCTTGAGGTCCTGGGCCTGCGCCGCGGCGATGGCGAGAAACATCGCGCCGGACAGCAATATTGACTTCATCATCACACATTTCCTCCAGATTCACAGTTGCTGCGGTTTACCCGTCGTTAGCTAGGCGTATTACCAAACATTGCTGAGCGAACGATGGATTGCGTTTTGACGGCGTCCTGCTGCGCAATCGCTGTGCTAAGCTGGTTGTCGCCGTCGAGTTTCCGAATGATGTTCAACATCGACTTCACGGTTGCGATGTTGGCCTCGCATTCCCGAACCGGGTCGAGACCGGTCAGATCGGGAAAGGTGTCGAAGTAGATCGGCCCGGCAAACCCATCTGCATAGACCTGCCGCAGGAGTTCGATGGTCTGGATGGAATGGACCGCTCCGACCATGAGGCCGTCGTCGCGCTTCGCATAGCCGTCGTTGAGGTGCAGGCCGAGAATACGGCTGTAGCGGCCGATCAGCGCCGCGGCGAAGGCCGGCTGCTCGTCCGCATAGAGGACATGAGCAAAGTCGAGCGTCACGCCAAGGTTCGGCAGGTTGATTTCCTTGAGCGCAAGCAGAGTGGTCGCGCAGTCGGGCATCAGGCTGTAGGAGCGCGGCTCGTTGGGCTTGTATTCGATGCTGATGAGGCAATCCGGATCGTGCTCCGCGACCTCTCGGATGCCATCGATCTCGTCGGTCCAGAGGCGCGCGTAATCAGCCTGAAAGGCGTAATCAAAGCCGTCCTGCCCGAGCCATAGCGTCATCAGATTGGAGCCGGCCTCGCGGGCGGCGTCTATGCCCCGCTTGGTGAGGTCGATCGCTTCGCGGCGAACGGCGGGGTCCGGGTTGGTGAAAGCGCCGATCTTGAAGGCTGGGTTGGAATAGTAACGCATCGCGAGGCCGTTCACCGTGAGACCCAGGTCGCGGATGGCCTTGCCGGTCGCCCGCGGGTCGGTTCCCAAATGGTCGGGGTAATTGAGGTCGACATCGGTCAGCCCATCCGCCTTGGAAGCGCGTTCGGCGAGCTCGATCGGGTTCGGCTTGCCGTGCCCCTTGGGCCAATAGACGTCCGGCTTCGATCCGAACGAGTTGAGGCGGGTGGCAAAGCGTAGGATGTCGGTTTGCACGAGGCTCTCCTTGGTCTGTGATCTGACATTACAACATTTCGTAAATTTGTAAAGTGTTAAATCGACAAAAAGTCACGGACCGCAAAAAAAGTTGCCGATGCCGCGGAAACGGCCAGGGTCCGGCTACGCTTACGATTACAACTTGCCAATCCGTCCGTGATCCGGTAAACTAAACACAGAAGGTGGAATCCCCGAATCGGGCCTTTGGGGCCGAAAAGGGAAAGCGGCCGTGGGGGGCGCCAAGCGTTCGCTGTCCGAACGAAAACGCGCAGGGAGGTGAAAAATACCCGTTTCGAGCGCCGCAATCGCGCTCTTCACACTTTCGGCCCGACCCGTGATTTTGGAAAAGCGGCGACGCGAATTTTGGTAAGGAGCGAGGGGTGGTCTCAATAGCGGATGGTACGGATCCAAAGTCGGTGGGGCCCAGGATTCGTATGATGAAGCCCCATTTGACTCCATTGGAGGCCAAGGTCGTCGACTCTGTGATGGCCAGACGGGATTTCAGTCACGAAACCGCGCTGAAAAAGGTCGCCGACGACGCGGGCGTTTCGGAGGCAATGGTCGTCAAGATCGCCAAGAAACTTGGCTTTGCGGGATATCGCGACTTCCGGCAGAACGTCGTGGATTACGCCAGGGCGTCGGTTGCAGAAATGCAGGAGGAACTCTCGCCGGATGACAGCCCGCGAGAGATCGTCAACAAAGTCTTCCACGCCTCGATCCAGGCGCTCGGGGAAACTCTGGCGATCGCGGACATCGAAGCCTACCAACGCGCCGCGGATTTCATCGCGGGGGCTCGACAGCGCGATTTCTACGGCGTGGGCGGCTCAGCGCAGATCGCCCGCGACGTCGCGCACAAGTTCCTCCGGATAGGCGTTCGGGCTTCGGTTTACGACGACGCGCATATGATGGCGATGTCCGCGTCTCTACTGGGGACGGCCGATGTCGCAATCGGCTTCTCCCACAGCGGCTCGACCCTGGTGACAATCGATGCGCTCCAACTCGCCCGCAGGAGTGGCGCCCGGACGATCGCAATCACGAACTATCTGGGTTCGCCTCTCGCGGAGATCGCAGACGTCGTCATTTGCTCGACCGCGCAGGGTTCGCCGCTCCTGGGAGAGAACGCTGCCGCCCGGATTGCGCAGCTGACGATGCTGGACGCGATTTTCGTTCTTGTCGCCCAACGCAATTACAATGCCGCAGATGCTAACCTTGCAAAAACGAAAGCCGCGGTGAGGGAAAAACGAAAAGGACAGTGAGGGTGTCTCGCGGACGCTTAACCCCTCTCTTCGCTTTCGGGTACGTCCGCTATTTGCGCCGACGAACCGTGTCGATTGTCGAGACGGGTTCAAGCAAGAGCTCGCGATGCCTGCCCAGAGCGGGCCACTGACCTGCCGGCGCCGTCGGGAGAAGCCCTCTTCTCCGGCCGCAGCAGACATCGCCGCACTTATCGATTGCGCTCTCGGGCGAACGGGATCCGAGGGGCCGCTGCGACCGCGACCTCATTAATCGGCCTCGGCAGGCTTCGCCGGAGCCGGGGCAGGCGCCGCGGCCTGCTCGCGGGCCGCGAGGGGCCAGAGTTTCAGGCGCTTGATGCGGCGCGGATCGGCGTCGAGAATCTCGTACTCGAAGTGGCCGGGCCCCTTCAAAATCTCCCCCCGGCCGGGGACGCGGCCGGCGGAAGCCGTGACGAGGCCGCCGATCGTTTCCACCTCCTCGGCGTCGGCGAGGGACGCGAAGTCGAAGCCGACCGCCTCCGACACCTCCTCGAGCGGCGCCCGCGCCTCGACGATGAAGGCCCCGTCGCCCTCCGCGTGAACCGGCGGTTCGGTTTCGTCGTGCTCGTCCTCGATATCGCCGACGATCGACTCGACCACGTCCTCGATCGAGACGAGGCCATCGGTGCCCCCGTACTCGTCGATCACCAGCGCCATGTGGGTCCGCGACATCTGCATGCGCAGCAATAGGTCGAGCGCCGGCATCGACGGGGGGGCGAAAAGCACAGGCCGGAGGATATGTGCGTCCGAGAGCGGCGTCTCGAGGCCGGCCGCCGCGTCGCGATCCAGCTTTTGCGCGAGCGGTTCGGCGATGAGGCCGAAGCGGGGATCGGAGGCGAGAAAAACGAGAAGATCGCGAATGTGGATCATGCCGCGCGGATCGTCGAGCGTCTCCGCATAAACCGGCAGCCGCGAGTGGCCCGCGGTTCGGAAAAGGTCCAGCACTTCCCGCAGCGTAGCGTCCAGCGAAATCGCGACGACATCGGCGCGCGGCACCATGACGTCCGCGACCCGAACATCGTGCAGCGCGAGCACGTTCTTCAGGATGGCGCGCTCTTGCGGCGTGAATTCGGCCGCGGCGCTCTCGTCGATTGCGTCCTCGATATCGTCGCGGACGGAGGCCGGCGCCAGGCCGAACAGTCCCCTCAACCGCTCGAAAAGTCTCGGGGACTGGTCTCGCGAGGAGGGAGAACGCGGCTCGGCCTCGCCTCGCTCGTCGTTTGTCGTTTCGCTCATTCGGTAGCGGCTCCGTCCGCGTAAGGGTCGGCGACCCCGAGGCGAGCCAATATCCTTTTCTCGAGCGCCTCCATGCGCTCGGCCTCTTCGTCCGTCTCGTGATCGTAGCCGATCAGATGCAAAAATCCATGCGTCACAAGATGCCGGTAGTGGTCGGCGAGCGGGACGCCGGAGGCCTCGGCCTCGCGGGCCAGGGTTTCGAAGGCCAGCGCGATGTCGCCGAGCGCAGGCGCGTCGGCCAGGCGGTCGGCAGGCGCCGCGGGGAAAGACAGGACATTGGTCGGCTTCATCTGGCCGCGCCAGCGGGCGTTGAGCGCCTGCAGTTCCGCGTCGCCGGTCAGGAGCAGGCTGACCTCGGCGCCGTCGCGCGCCTCGCATCCGCTCTCGGCGACGCAAGCGGCGAGGGTCTCGCGCGCCATCGTCCGGGCGCGCGGCAGTTTCCGCCACAACGGGGACGGCGCGCTGATAGCGAGCGAAAGCTTCATGGAGCGGCGGCGGAACGCCCTTCATGCGCTGCGCGCTCGTAGGCCTCGACGATCTGGCGAACCAGATCGTGCCGCACGACGTCCATATGCGCGAAACGCACATGACCGATGCGCGGATTGCCCAAAAGCAGGCGGATGGCCTCGCCGAGACCGGACTTCTGCCCCGGCGCGAGATCGGTCTGGCTGGGGTCGCCGTTGATCATCATCCGCGATCCTTCGCCAAGGCGGGTCAGGAACATCTTCATCTGCATCGCCGTGGCGTTCTGCGCCTCGTCGAGGAGGACCGCAGCCTTCGACAGGGTCCGGCCGCGCATAAAGGCGAGCGGCGCGATCTCGATCATGCCGGTCTGGATGCCCCGCTCGACCATCCGCCCGTCCATGAAGTCGTAGAGGGCGTCATAAATCGGGCGCAGATACGGGTCGACCTTCTCCTTCATGTCGCCGGGCAGGAACCCGAGGCGCTCGCCGGCTTCCACCGCGGGACGCGACAGAATGAGCCGCTCCACCAGGCCCTGCTCAAGCAGCGACACCGCGTGGCCGACCGCAAGCCACGTCTTGCCGGTGCCCGCCGGCCCTTCGGCGAACACCAACTCATACTTGCGCAAGGCGGCGAGATAACGGTCCTGCGCGGCGTTCCGGGCGCGCACGACGCCGCGTTTGCGGGTCTTGACCACGCCGAAACCGTCCCGCGCGGGTTCCTCCCCCGGGAACAGGAGACCCTGATAGGCGCTTTCCGCGATGGCCCCCTCGACGTCGCCCTCGCTCGCCGGCTGGCCCATCTTGACCCGCTCGTACAGCAGCTCGAACACGCGCCGGGCCTGCTCGCTCGCATCGAGCGCTCGCTCGGCGTTTCGGCCTACGCGAACGGCAACCAGATCGTCATCAAG
>NZ_JBKQOT010000631.1:0-11938 GCF_052145395.1 Roseiarcus sp. | reverse complement strand
CGAGAAGAGCCGCGTAGAACTGCGGCTCGAGCGCGCCGATCGTGACATAGCGGCCGTCCGCGCAAAGATAGGCGTCGTAAAATGGCGAATCGTGGAACATGCTCGGTCGGCCGCCGTCGAGCATGCGGGTCGCCCGCGCCCAAAGCGCGATCCCGCTCAGCGCCGCGACCATGTCGAGGATCGCGGCATCCACGACGCAGCCCTTTCCCGTCGCGCGCGCGGACAGAACGCCGCTAACGATGCCGAAGGCGAGCCCGAGCGCGCCGCCGGCGTCGCCGAGCACTGTCGGCGGGACGATCGGCGCAGCGCCGGGGCGCTCGGTCAGCGATAGCGCGCCGGTCAGCGCGACATAGTTCAGGTCGTGGCCGGCGGCCTGCGCGAGTGGCCCGTCCTGACCCCAGCCGGTCATGCGGCCATAGACGAGCCTCGGATTGCGCCGGGCGCAGTCGGCCGGCCCGAGCCCGAGCCGCTCCATCACGCCCGGCCTGTTGCCCTCGATCAGCGCGTCGGCGCCCGCAATGAGGGTCAGAGCTTGCTTGACCGCCTCCGGACGCTTGAGGTCGAGCGCGACGACGCGCTTGCCGCCACGCAAGGGATCGTCGCCGCTCGTGGCCTCCGGATTGCCGATCGCCGCCTTGTTCGGCCTGACAATCGCGGTGACCTCCGCGCCATGGTCGGCGAGCATCCGCCCCGCGAGCGGGCCGGGGCCGATGCCCTCGAACTCGATGATTTTCAGGCCGGCGAGCGGACGCAGCATGGAGAAGCCCTGGCGGATGAGCGGCGGAACGGTTCAGTCTAGAACGATTGCCGTTCGCCCGGCTAGCCGCGCTCCGGAAACAGCGCCCTCAGCCCCTCGGACGAGGCCGCCGCGACCCCGCGCTCGGTAATCAGGCCGGTGACGAGCCGCGCCGGCGTCACGTCGAAGGCGGGGTTGGCGGCTCGGCTTCCCGCCGGCGAAATGCGTACCCGCGCGACTTTGCCGTCCGCGCCGAGGCCCTGGACGAAGTCCACCTCGTCGGCGGAGCGCTCCTCGATCGGAATCTCCTTCACCCCGTCGTCGACCGTCCAGTCGATGGTCGGCGACGGCAGCGCGACGTAGAACGGCACGACGTTGTCCCTGGCGGCCAACGCTTTCAGATAGGTGCCGATCTTGTTGCAGACGTCGCCGCGCGCAGTCGTGCGGTCCGTGCCGACAATCACCATGTCGACGAGGCCGTGCTGCATCAGGTGGCCGCCGGCGTTGTCGACGATCAGCGTATGCGGGGTTCCGTGATGAACGAACTCCCAGGCGGTGAGCGACGCGCCTTGGTTGCGCGGCCGAGTCTCGTCGATATAGACGTGGACCGGTATCCCCTCCTCCATCGCGAGGTAGATCGGCGCGGTCGCTGTGCCGTAGTCGACGGTGGCGAGCCAGCCGGCGTTGCAATGAGTGAGGATGTTGACCGGCTCTCCGGGCGCCTTTTTCTCGGCGATCTTGCGAATAATGGCGAGCCCGTTCCTGCCGATGGCGCGGTTGATGGCGATGTCTTCGGCGGCGATCTCGGCCGCCTGCGCATAGCCCAAGGCGGCGCGCGCCGACGGCTCGAGCGGGCGGAGGCGGTCGCGCACGGCGTCGAGCGCCCAGCGCAGGTTGATCGCCGTCGGCCGGGTGGCGTAGAGCCGCTCCCAGGCCGCCTCGAGGCTCCCGTCGCTCGGATCCTCGCGCATCGCGAGCGCCACGCCATAGGCCGCGGTGACTCCGATCAGCGGCGCGCCGCGCACCCACATGTCGCGGATCGCCGTCGCCGCTTCGCCGACATTGCGCAGGGTTGCCACGCGAAACTCGTGCGGCAGCCAGCGCTGGTCGATCACGTCGACGCCCCATCCGTCGACGTTGAGCCAGATCGTTCGATAAGCGCGCCCATCGACCTTCACGCGGTCGTCTCCCGTGGTCCACAAGGCGAGGCTGATAGCATGGGCCGCGGCAGCGCGGAACGGCGCCGGCGCTCCTTGATCAGCGTCGGCTCAAGGGACTAGGCTTAGGCTGGCCATCCGAGCGCGTCCGGCGCCCGCAACGAACCGGTCCAACGCCGCCATGACCTATATCCCCGCTCCCGCCCGCTACGACTCGATGCTCTACAACCGCTGCGGCCGCAGCGGCCTCAAGTTGCCGGCGATCTCGCTGGGGTTGTGGCACAGCTTCGGCTTCAACCGGTCGCTCGATTCGATACGGGCGATTAGCCGCACCGCGTTCGACCTCGGGATCACCCATTTCGACCTCGCCAACAATTACGGGCCTCCGCCCGGCTCGGCCGAGGTCAATTTCGGTGAATTGTTGCGCTCGGACTTCCGCGGCCATCGCGACGAGCTGGTGATCTCGACTAAGGCCGGCTACGACATGTGGCGGGGGCCATACGGCGAATGGGGGAGCCGCAAGTACCTCATCGCCAGCCTTGACCAGAGCCTGAAGCGCATGGGGCTCGACACCGTCGACATCTTCTATTCGCACCGGTTCGACCCCGAGACGCCGCTCGAAGAGACGATGGGCGCGCTCGACAGCGCGGTGCGCCAGGGCAAGGCGCTCTATGTCGGAATTTCCTCCTACAATTCGCGCCGAACGCGCGAGGCGGCGGCGATCTTGAAGCGGCTCGGCACGCCCTGTCTCATCCACCAGCCGAGCTACTCGCTGGTCAACCGCTGGATCGAGAGCGACGGCCTCTTGGACACGCTCGCCGACGAGGGGATCGGCGCGATCGTTTTCTCGCCGCTCGCGCAAGGGTTGCTCACCGACAAGTACCTGAACGGCGTTCCGAGCGACAGCCGCGCGGCGCAGGCGCATTTCTTCAACCCGGATTTCCTGAAGCCGGAGACGCTCGCCCATGTCCGGGCGCTGAACGAAATCGCCAAGCGCCGCGGCCAGTCGCTGGCGCAGATGGCGCTCGCCTGGGCCTTGCGCGACAAGCGGGTGACAAGCGCGCTGATCGGCGCGAGCCGGCCGGAGCAGGTGGTCGACAGCGTGCGCGCGCTGGACGCTCGAGTTCTCGGCGGAGGAGCTGAAGGAGATCGACGGCTACGCGGTGGAGGCCGGGATCAACCTCTGGGCGCGGTCGGCGGAGCTGGGGTAACGATCAGAATCATCGGATCGCCGCCCGACCCGGGCTGTTTTTCTCATTCGGCACCGTTGGCCAAACCCACTCGCGCCTGGCGCATGATCGTCGTTGAGACCGCGTCATCATTCCAGGGACCGCGTCATTGCCTCGAAGACCGCCGCTCCTTTGGCCGCATCGAAGGTGTCGGCGGACCCGCCAACGATAAGATCGCCACCGCCGGCGTCTGCCGTTTCCGCTTTACGCCGAACCTCCCATCTCGGTACATTATCTTCAGTGAACACCAGCAGCATAAAACATCCAACATCGGCCCAGACTGCAGGGCTTGGCCATAGGGGAGGCAGCGTCCGCCAGTCTATGTTCGCCATCGCACATCCTCTTCTCGGTGTTTGCTCCCGTTGGATTCGCCAAAGCGAGACGACGACCAAGAATGAATATAGCGTCTGATCCTTGTCGAGCGAGGACACGCGCACGCTGATGATCAAGGTTGCGGCAGGAGCGGGGGCATGGCGAGGAAATCTGGAACGGACGCGGGAAGCAGCATCATCAGCCTCAAAGTGGCGCTGCGCGGCACGAAGCCGCCGATCTGGCGTCGGCTTCTCGCGCCAGCCGACATGACTCCCGGCGACCTGCATGAGGCGATCCAGGCAGCGATGGGCTGGGAAGGCGGCCACCTCCATGCCTTCGACATCGGCGGCAGGCATTACGGCGACCGCGCCAACGTCGACGACGTCGCGGACGAAGGCCGGCTGACGCTGGGCGAGGTGCGCAGATCCGGCGTCGCCCGCTTCGGCTACACCTATGACTTCGGCGACGACTGGGAGCACACCGTCACGATCGAGAAGACTCTTCCGGCCGCCCAAGGAACGGTCTACCCGACATGCGTCGCAGGCAAGCGCGCTTGTCCGCCGGAGGATTGCGGCGGCCCTTGGGGCTATCAGGAGCTGCTGGACATCATCGCAGACCCCGCCCATCCCGAGCGCGCCGAACGCCTGGAGTGGCTTGGCGAGGAGTTCGACCCGGAAGAATTCTCCGTCGAAGTCGCCAACGCGACCCTCGCCGCCCGCTTCGGACATGGTTGAACTCTTCGCAACTCTGAAACCCAAAGCCTGTCGCGACTGATCGGGTACAGCGCCAAGGCGCCAAACTTGGTCGACAGGGATGGAACTGGGTCCGCGCCATTTGCGCCTGAGCTCGACATAGCGCCGTCGAGCGAGAAAAGAGGATTGTGGCATGACCGAAAAACGTCCGCGCATCGGCGTCGTCGGATCGAGCAACGTCGACGTCGTCACCTACATCGAGCGCATGCCGGTCTGGGGCGAGACGATCGCCGCGCCGCGCTTCGAGATGAGTTTTGGCGGCAAGGGCGCCAACCAGGCCGTCGCCGCGGCGAAACTCGGCGCGGACGTCGTGATGGTGTCGAAGGTCGGCGACGACATGCTCGGCGAGAACGTGCTTGGCAATTTCGCCGCCCTCGGCGTCGATACCAAACACGTCGGCCGCGTCGCGAACCAGACGACCGGCACCGCGACCATCCTCGTCAATCCGGCGGGCGAAAATCTCATTTTGATCGTCAAGGGCGCGAACGGCGACCTCACCCCGGCCGACGTCGATGCGGCGGCGGCCGACCTTTCGAGGTGCGACCTTATCCTGCTCCAGCTCGAAGTGCCGCTGGACACCGTCTACGCCGCGCTCGAATTCGGCAAGCGTCACGGCGTGAAGACCATGCTGAACCCCGCCCCTGCGCTCCGCGCGCTCGATCGCGACAAGGTGCGGCTCGCGAGCTTCGTCGCGCCGAACGAAACCGAGCTCGCGATTTTGACCGGCCTGCCGGTCGAGACGGAGGAGGAGGTCGCCGCGGCGGCGAACCTCCTGATCGCGGATGGAATCGAAACGGTCATTGTGACGCTCGGCGCGCGCGGCGCGCTGCTTGCAACGCCGGAGGGGCTGAAGCCCATCCCGCCGGTCAAAGTCGACGCGGCCGATTCGACCGGCGCCGGCGACGCCTTCATCGGCAGCTTCGCGCGCTATTTCGCCGCCGGCGTCAGCCTCGAGGCGGCGCTCGGCAAGGCGACGCGCTACGCCGCCGATTCCGTGACCAAGCGCGGCGCGCAAAAGTCGTTCGCGACGGAGGCGGAGTTCAAAGCGATCTGCGCGACTGCAGGACGCGCTTCGTAGGCGCGTCAGCGACCCGTCCTTACAGCCCTACGCCGTCCTGAGCGCCCGCCTCGCCGCGCCGGAACCGGCCATGACCACCACCATCAGGAACAGTCCGCGCACCACCGACTGCCAGTAGGCGCTGAGGCTGATCCAACCGAGGCCGTTCTCGAAATTGAGCACGTTGAAGATGAGGCCGAGCAGCAGGACGCCGGCGAGCGTGGTGGCGACCGAACCGACGCCGCCGGTGAGCAAGGTTCCGCCGACCACGACCGCGGCGATCGAAAAAAGCTCCCAGCCGACGCCCTCAGCCGGCTGGCCAGCGCCGAACTGGGCCGCGAGGATGACGCCGGCGAGGCTGGCGAACACGCCCGACTGGACATAGGTCCAGAACACGACACGGTCGACCGGCAGCCCCATCAGCCGCGAGGCCTCCTCGTTGCCGCCGACCGCCAGCACGTAACGGCCGAAGCTGGTGAAGTTGAGCACGATCGAGCCGTACGCGTAGGCGGCCGCGGCGATCCAGCCGGGCACGGGAAAGCCGAGCCAGTCGCCCTGCCCGAGCCAGGTGAAATCGGTGTCGTAGGAGACCGAGACCGACTGGTTGTGCGCGAGCAAAAGTCCCGTCCCGCTCGCCATCAGCATTCCCGAGAGCGTCGCGATGAACGGCAGAATGCGCATGCGCGTCACCATGAAGCCGTTGATCACGCCGACTGCGAGGCCTGTGCCGAGACCGCCGAGGAGGCCGGGCAGCAGACCATAGGGGGACAGCAGCGCCGAGACGACGCTCGCGCAGGCGGCCGTCGTGCCGACCGACAGATCGATCCCTGCGGTCATGATGACGAAGGCCATGCCGAGGCTCGTCAGCGCGAACATCGAATTGTAGCGCAGCACCGAAAGCACGTTGTAGGCGCCGAGAAAATGGTCATAGCGCAGCGCGCCGAACAGGATTAGCAGGATGAGCGCGATCATCACCCGCTGCTGCGCCGCCCAGGCGATGCTGCTCGGCCGCGCCGGCCCGGCCGGGGTTTGTGTTTGAACGCTCATGTGAGGCTCGCCTTACCCGGCGGACGGCGTTCCTTCTCCCCGCTTGCGGGGAGAAGGTTAGGATGAGGGGCGGGGGGAACGCTTGCGGCGGTCAATCGCCCAAGCCCCTCACCCCTGCCCTCTCCCCGCTTGAGCGGGGAGAGGGGGAACGGTCGTGCCCGCTTCTCAGCACGTTCGAAGTTCCAATCGGAATGAGCCTTGCTCATGCGCTTCTCGCCCGCTGCTGCGACCACACGGCGCCGGCGATGATCGCGCCCTTGACGACCAGCGCGGCCGCATCCGGTACGCCGTTGGCGAGCAGCGTGTAGCGCAAAAGCTGGATGAGCAACGCGCCGATCAGCGAGCCGACCACGCTCGCCTGGCCTCCAGTGAACGGCGTGCCGCCGACGGCGACCGCGGCGATCGCGTCGAGCTCCATGCCCAGCCCGACCAAGTTGGCGTCGCTCGACGAATTGATCGAGATGACGACCAGCCCCGCGATCCCAGCGCAGAGCCCGCTGATGGCGTAGACCCAGCGCTTGACACGGGCGACCGGGACGCCCGCGAGCCGCGCCGCCCGCTCGTTGCCTCCGACCGCCAGGATATGACGGCCGAACAGCGTGCGCTTCAGCGCCCACGCCGCGACAGCGACGAGGACGAGCATGACGATCACCTGGAACGGCACCCCGAATACGCGGCCGAGGCCGATGAACTGGAACGTCGGATTGTGGAACACCTGCAGATTGCCGTTGGTCACCACCTGCCCGATGCCGCGGCCGGCGATGAACATGACCAGCGTGCCGACGATCGGCTGGACCTGGAAGCGGGTGATGAACCAGCCGTTGAACCCGCCGAGCAACCCTGCGACGCCGATCGGGACGACGAAGGCGAGCATGTCGCCGAGCGTCGGATGGGCGACCCCGAACGGGCTCAGAAAGATCAGCGGGGCGAGCGCCCCGGCGATCGCCATCAGCGAACCGACCGACAGGTCGATGCCGCCGGTCGCGATCACCAGCGTCATGCCGACCGAGACGATGACGATGGTCGCCACCTGGGTCAGGTTGACATTGAGCGTCTGCAGGCTGAGAAAATGCGGCGTCACCAGGAAATTGAAGATGAGCAACGCGATGAGACCGGTCAGCGCGGCGTAGCGGCGCAGGAACGCGACGACGTCCGGCGTCGCGCGCCGCTCCGTCAAGGTTGGCGCGTCAGCCATGAGCGGCCTCCCCCGTCGCCGCCGGATCCTCATGCGCCATGGCCGCCATGATTGCCTGCGCGGACGCCTCAGCATGCGGCAGGTCCGCGACCGTCCGGCCGTCGCTCAGCACGAACACCCGGTCCGCCCCTTCGACGATCTCTTCGAGCTCCGACGAGATCATCAATACGCCCAGTCCCTGGTCGGCGAGTTCGCGGATCAGCGACTGGATCTCGGCCTTGGCGCCGACGTCGATGCCGCGCGTCGGTTCGTCAAGGATCAGAAGCTTTGGATCGGCGCACAGCCAGCGGGCGAGCAGCACTTTCTGCTGGTTGCCGCCGGAAAGCTCGCGGATCTTCTGCTCGGGTCCCGAGGCCTTGATGGCGAGGCGTTTCATGAACTTTTCGACGATGGACCGCTGGCGGCCCTCATCGACCACGCCCATGGCGACCAGCCGCGGCAGGATCGCGAGTGTGAGATTTTCGCGCACCGACATCTCCGGCACGATGCCGTCCGCCTTACGGTCTTCGCTGCAATAGCCGACGCCGAGCGCAATCGCGTCGGCAGGCTCGCGCGGCGCGACCGCCCGGCCCATCAGCCGGATCGAACCCGCGTCGGGCGGGTCGGCGCCGAAGACCGCCCGCGCCGTCTCGGTCCGGCCCGAACCAAGCAGTCCCGCGAGCCCGACGATCTGCCCCGCCCGGACTTCCAGCCGCGCGTCGCGCACCCGCCGACCGATCTTGAGCCCATCGGCCGATAGCACCTCGTCGCCCGCCTTCCCCGCCGCGTCGGAAAAGCCGGTCGCATGGCCACGAACCGTCTCGACGTCGCGCCCGAGCATGGCGGAGATGAGATGAAGCTTGTCGACCTCGGCCATCGGGCGCGTCATGATCGTGCGCCCGTCGCGCATCACGGTCACGCGGTCGCAGACTTGGTAGAGCTCGTCGAGGCGGTGGGTGATGAAGATGACCGCGACGCCCTCGGACCTGAGCCGCCGCATGACGTCGAATAGCACCGCCACTTCGCGCTCGTCGAGCGAGGAGGTCGGCTCGTCCATGATGACAAGTTGCGCCTTGAACGACACCGCCCGGGCGATGGCGACCATCTGTTGGATGGCGGTCGAAAAGTCCAGCAACGGCCGGCGGACGTCGATTGCGACATCGAAGCGCCGCAGCACCTCGGCGGCTTCCGCGTTCATCCGGCCCCAGTCCAGAAGGCCGAAGCGCCGATGCTCGCGGCCGAGGAAGATGTTCTCCGTCACCGATCGGAAGGGAACGAGATTGATCTCCTGATAGATGGTGCTGATCCCGCCCCGCTGCGCCTCCTGGGGCAAAGCGAAGGCGATCGGCCGGCCGTCAAAGTCGATCGAGCCGGCGTCGCGGCTGTAGGCCCCCGTCAGCACCTTGATCAGCGTCGACTTGCCCGCGCCGTTCTGGCCGACCAGAGCCATGATCTCGCCTGGCCTCACCTCGAGCGCGGCCTTGGCGAGCGCGTGCACGCCCTGGAAGCGCTTGTCGATATCGCGCATGACGAGAAGCGGCGCCGACGACGGCATTGCTTTTACGGGTCCTGTTGTTCGGCTCCGGCGCGCATCCGATCGTCAGACGCGCCCTCCCGCCGGCAGCAAAGCAGGCGGGAGGGGTTTCGGCAAGCGTTGAACGAGCTGGCTCAGTAGGCGGTCGGCAGGGCCGCCGCCACGTTGCTGGCGTCGTAGAAGTGGTCGGGGTTGATGATCGACGGAGGGATGGTCTCGCCGGCGGCGTATTTGTACAAAATGTCGAAAGCCGCAGGCCCAAAGCGCGGGTTGCATTCGCACGAGCAACCCAGTTTGCCGTCGGCGATCGCCTGGAGCGCGTCCTTCTCGCCGTCGATCGAAACCACGAGAATGTCCTTGCCGGCAACCTTGCCGGCGGCCTCGATGGCGGCGATGGCGCCGAGCGACATTTCGTCGTTGTGCCCGTAAACGATGGTGGCGTCCGGATGCGCCTGCAGCAGCGTCTCCGCCACCTGCCGGCCCTTGTCGCGGGCGAAGTCGCCGGACTGGCTGGCGAGGATGACCATGTCGGGCGCCTTGGCCTTGATCGTGTCGTCAAAACCCTTCTTGCGGTCGTTGGCGGGCGAGGAGCCGATCGTGCCTTCCAGTTCAATGATCTTGCCCTTGCCGCCGGTCTTGGCGATCGTCCAGTCGGCGACCCGCTGGCCTTCCTGGATGAAATTGGAGCCGATGAAGGCGAGGTAGTCCTGGCCCCGCTTGGCGATCGCCTGATCGAGGTCGCGGTCGATCGCCAGCACCGGGATGCCGGCCTTCTTGGCGTTCAGGACGGCCGTCGCCAGCGGCTTCTCCTCGCGCGGCGCAAGGAAGATGAAATCGACGCCCTGGGCGATCATGCTGTTGACGTCGGCGACCTGCTTGGCGGCGGAGCCCGCGGCGTCGGTATAGACGAGCTGATCGCCGCGCTTGGCGGCCTCGTCCTTCATGCTCGCCGTCTGCGCGAGACGCCAGGGGTTGTTGCTCTCGGTCTGGGCGAAGCCGACCTTGTAATGGTCCTTCTTCTTCAGCGGCGGGACCTGCCCGAAGGCCGGGACGACAAGGAACGAGGCGGCGCCCGCCGTCCCGATCAGCACATGTCTGCGTGTAATGAGCATGTTGGTTTCCTCCTCCTTCGCGACGGCGCGCTCGACGCGTCGTGACGGCGCGACTGCCGTTCGGTTTTCGGGACGCGAGGCGGTTACCCGCGGCGACAAGGCCGCGCCGTGTCTTCGCGCTTGAATCCCGAGCGCGTCGGAGGATAATAAGGCGCTAAAACTTGTCAATGGGGAAACGAAAGAATTTGACATTCCCGCACCTTTTCAGCATGTTGCCTTGCTAATAATATTCGCGTCGCCGTCTCGAGGGAGAGATGCTGCAAGGAAAAGCCGCCGTCGGGGCCGCTGACCGCGAAGTCCCGACTGGCAAACGAGGCCATCGTCGACGGAAGACGCCCGCGCGGCGCCCGACCATGATCGACGTCGCCGCCGAGGCGCGTGTGTCCCAGACCACTGTCTCGTTGGTGCTCAATCACGCCGACGGCGCGCGCCTGTCGCCCGAGACGCGCCAGCGCGTGATCAAGGCTGCCGCCAAGCTCGGCTATCAGCCGGTGCGGCGCGGGGGCGCGCCCGCGGCTTCCGCAGCGACCACGATCGGCTTCGTCTGCGACGAGCTCTCGACAGACCCCTGGACTGCAATCGGCCTTGACGGCGTGCGCGAAAAGGCCTGGTCGCATGGCCTGACGGTGACGGTGATGGCGACGCGCGGCGACGCCGACATGGAGGCGGCGGCTCTCGCTCAGCTTGCTGCGCTGCCGCTTGCCGGACTCGTCTACGCGACCATCAACACGCGGCTCATTGATGCACCGGCCTGGGCTTCGCCGGCGCCGCTGGTGCTGCTCAACTGCCATGCGGCCGGCGGCGCGTTCGCTTCCGTCGTGCCGGGCGAGGTCGCGGGCGGCCACGCGGCGACCGACGTGCTGATCCGCGCCGGACACAGGCGGATCGGCTACATCAACGGCGAGGCCAGCATGGAAGCGGCGCGCCACCGCCTGCGCGGCTATCGCCAGGCGCTCGCCACCGCCGACCTGCCGTTCGATCCCGACCTCGTTCGCGAGGGAAACTGGGAACCCTTGTCAGGCTACGAGGCGACGCGCGCGCTCATGGCGCTTGCCCACCCGCCGACCGCCATCTTCTGCGCCAACGACCTGATGGCGGTCGGCTGTTACGAGGCGCTGCGCGAACTCGGACTGAGGATTCCGGACGACGTCGCGGTGATGGGCTACGACGACCGCGAGATCGCCCAGCACCTGCATCCGCCGCTGACCACCGTCCTTCTGCCGCATTTCGAGATGGGCTCGATCGCCGCCGAATGGCTGATCGACGCAGCCGCGGGCTCGCCGGCGCGCCCACGGCAGGTCAAGGTCGAGTGTCCGATCGTGATGCGGAAATCGGTCTAGGGCTCGCGTTGAACCGTTGTGATTGCGAGGAGGGAAACGACGAAGGGCGCAATTCGGCGCGGTCCTTCCGGTTCATACAATGAACAGCGGATTCGGCGCAACGAGCGGTCCTTCCGCGACGGCACTGCGAACAGCTATATGCGACCCTTGCTGATGGGGTGGACGGCGCCCCGAACGGCATCAAGCGTGCCAAGATGGTCGTCGTTGAAAGCGCCATCTGGAAGGGAGGCCGTCCGTGATGGACCCTTTCCATGATCAGGACCTTTCGCTCACGGCAAATCCGGCGGCGGTCTTCATCTTCAGGCGTCTGCGGATTGAACGAAGCCGCTATCGCGGCGGAGGCGGAAGCGAGCGGGTGAGGGGCGGGATGGAGTGAAGGTCCTCCTGCCTGAGAGGATGGGGTGTTCAAAGCCCACTCTCAGACAGGAGTTTCAGATGGCCGAGATGAGCCCTCTGCGTCGGCGGATGATCGAGGACATGACGATCCG
>NZ_JBKQOT010000630.1:0-4695 GCF_052145395.1 Roseiarcus sp. | reverse complement strand
GAGCGCCCGCTCGGGCGGCGATGCAGCAGCATTTTGGAGGCTTATTGGTCGCGCTTCGGATTCGTCACGGGACGACCTATGGCTATCGTCGCCCGGTCAGTATGGGCCCCCATCGGCTGATGCTTCGGCCGCGCGAAAGTCGCGATCTCCGATTGATTTCGAGCGAAATCAACGTGACGTCGGCCGGCGTCTTGAGATGGAAAAAACAGCTCGGTGAAAATGAGAGCGCTGGCGGTGGCGTAAATGAGAAAATCGTACCACTCTATCGTCGTCCCGATGACGCTCGCTATGACGACGCGCCTCATTTCCGACGCGCGAGCGGCGAACAATTCGTCGCCCCTAACCTTCTCCGCAACACTCATGACAGCCCCCAATCTCCCGGCGCACGCCCGTGGCGAGCGACTGTCTCGCCTGTCCCTCAGCGAGGGCGGCGATGTGTCCAGGCCTCCTTCACGAGATTGAACCATGGGGTCCCGTTCGACCATCCAGGGAACTCGGCCGCTTGCCGACGAGTCCAGACGAATTCCAACGAGGACTCCCCCCGTAGCGTTTGAAAAGAACAGCGCCGATGCGTTCGTTTTGCATCTCTGTCGTGCCGTCGACGTAGGCCGCGATGCGCGCCGACGTCATGAGACGATCGAAGCCATAGCGCGGAAGGAGCCCCACAGCGCCCATCGCCTGCATGCAAGCCGTGACGCTTCGCGCGGCCATTTCGGCAGAGACTTTCTTTGCGAGCGCGGCCTCGATCTGTGCGTCCTCGCCTCGCGCCACAGTGTGGGCCGCCTGAAGAGTCAATAGCCTCGCGGCCTCGAGATCAGCCGCGACGTCAACCAGGCTCCAACGCAGGCCCTGATGGTCGAGAAGGGGGCGCCCGAAGCTGTGGCGTTCGGCGGCGTAGGCAACTGCGGTCCTAAGGGCAGTGTCCACGACGGCGCACGCCATTGCTGAAACATATACGCGCGCGGCGGAAATGCCCTGCAGGGCTCGCCGGAAGGCCTGACCAGGCGGAGCAAAGAGATCGCGCTCGGCCACTCTGACGCGTTGAAGGCGAAGGCCACACGCCCCAATCGCCGCCCCCCCGACCAGTCCGTAGGGCGGAAGCTTCTCGATTCCTGGAGCCCGAAGGTCGATTATGAAACTCGCGACGCCTTTGCCGCCGGCGCCCGGCTCCGTTTGGGCGTACATGACGAGGAGATTGGCGATAGCCCCATTGGTGATCCAGGCTTTTTCGCCGGTGATCTCCCACCCGCCCGGCACCTTGGTCGCAAGCGTCCTTATCGCCCCGTAGTCGCTGCCAGCCTCGGGCTCGCTCAGAGACGGCGCGCAAATAAGCGAGCCGTTCAATAGTCCAGGCAAATAGCGCGCAATCTGCTCGGCTGTTCCCTCCCGCTCGATTCGGGTGACGGCGCCCTGCATGTTGATCAGCGCGAAAGCGCACGGAAAGGATGAGCGCGCGATCGCCTCGGCGACGGTGACCTTTGCGAAGAAGCTCGCTCCCGCGCCTCCACGCTCGAGGGAAACCTGCATGCCATTCAGCCCCAGGCGGATCCATTCCGCAACAACGTCTGGCGGAAGCGCGGATTTCTCTCGTTCCAGCCTCTCGTCTATCGGCCCGATCGTGTCGTTCGCAAATCTCTCGGCCGCACCGACAAGTGAGCGCTCCGCCGGAGAGAGCGGAAGCACGATTCCAGCCGCACTTCCGAAGGGCGAGACGCTTCATTCATGGCTTGACTCGCTCGGTTCGTTTGATCCGACTCTACCAAAGCCCGATTGCGCGGCCCACCGGTTCGGGCGACCGGGACGCAGAGTGAGGCCATCGACGGTCGCGTCGCTCGGACTGGAGGATGCAACTCCGTCGAACTTTGCGTCGATCGCCTCGCCAAGCAAAGAGCCATCAGGTCGAAGTTGAAATTCGCAAGGAAAAAAGCAATAAGCGAGCAGTGTTCCGATTGAGTTCAGCCTGACGTCGACCATTGTGAAAAAGCGCAGATATGAGGCGACCAAGCCCATCGGGCACGATTGCCGCGACGCTCCGCAAATAGGAATGGCGGCTGGAAATCGGGCATTTGCGAGGCGAATAAGCATGCTGCACAAGAATTACATCGCAGGCGAGTGGCTGGAGGGTGCGGGCGTCTCGCCCAACATCAATCCGTCGGACACGAGCGATGTCGTAGGCGAATATGCCCAGGCCGACGTCGTCCAGGTGGACGCTGCGGTCGACGCCGCCCATGCCGCATTTGCCGGTTGGTCGCGCACGTCCCCGCAGGAGCGGCACGACATCCTCCTGAGAGCCTCGACGGAGATCCTTACGCGGCGTGAGGAATTGGCGCGCCTTCTCGCCCGTGAAGAGGGCAAGACCTTACTGGAAGCGACATACGAGGTCGGCCGAGCCGGACAGATCTTCGATTTCTTCGCCGGCGAGGCTTTACGAATTCCGGGGGAGAAGTTCGCCTCGGTCCGGCCCAATGTCGAGATTGAGGCGACGCGCGAACCTGTCGGCGTCATCGGGGTCATTGCGCCGTGGAATTTTCCCATTGCAATTCCAGCTTGGAAAATCGCCCCGGCCCTGTCTTACGGCAATGCGGTCGTGTTCAAGCCTGCCGACCTCGTACCGGGTTCCGCTCACGCGCTCGCCGAGATTCTCGTTCGCGCCGGCGTCCCCAAGGGCGTGTTCAACCTCGTCATGGGACGGGGCTCGGTCGTCGGCCAGGCGATCCTCGACCACAGTCAGATCGACGCCGTCACGTTCACCGGCTCGGTAGCGACGGGCCGGCGCGTCGCGGCGGCATGTGCGGGCGCGATGCGAAAGTTCCAACTTGAGATGGGCGGCAAGAATCCGCTCGTCGTGCTGGCCGACGCCGATCTTGCAAATGCAGTCGAGTGCGCGGTCAACGGCGCCTATTTCGCCACAGGACAGCGCTGCACGGCCTCCTCGCGCATCATTGTCGAGGAGTCGATCTACAAGCAGTTCGCCGACGCGCTGATCGAGCGCATTCGGGCGCTCGTGGTCGACAACGCCTTGACGCCAGGGACGCACGTCGGGCCGGTGGTCGATGCGGCGCAGCTTGAGCAGGATCTCTCTTACATCTCGGTCGGCCAAGCGGAAGGCGCAAAACTGGCGCTCGGCGGCGAACGCCTGAAGCGTGCAACGCCCGGTTTCTATCTGGCGCCGGCTCTATTTCTCGACGCCGAGAATTCGATGCGCATTTCGCGGGAGGAAATATTCGGCCCCGTCTCGGCGATGATCGCTGCGCGCAACTACGACCACGCCTTGGAGCTCGCCAACGACACCGAATTCGGCCTTTGCGCGGGCATCTGCACAACGAGCCTCAAGCGCGCCGCACACTTTAAACGCCATGCCGAGGCGGGCATGGTTATGGTCAACCTGCCCACGGCGGGCATCGACTACCACGCGCCGTTCGGTGGTCGCAAAGCCTCCAGCCTCGGGCCGCGCGAGCAAGGCCGATATGCCTCAGAGTTCTATACCACGGTGAAGACGGCCTATACGTTGCCCTGAAGTCGAGGGTTTCGCGCCTCGTCATCTGCTCGATAGGGCGCCCGCGCGGTCCTGCCGTCTCCGTCGCCGGTGACGAGGAACGCGCCATCGCCGCCGCGCCGCCGAACGCCGTCACGAACTGACCTGCGTCGTCATGAGCGCGGCGGGGGCAATGTGGGGACTTCGAGCCCGGTCGGCAAAAAGGCGCCGGCACAGTTCGTCCACCGGCGGGGCGCCCGGTCAGGACGTACACGATCGTCGCGGGTATATCCGGTGGACAGTTCGGCCGGCACGAATGTGATGCGACGGCGCCAGCCGCTGATGCAGGAACGCGTGGGTATTAGCACCCTCTTGTAACGAGTGCCAGGAGTAGCCATCTGTGCAAAGCGTCAGACTGCCGCCGAGAGCCGGAGCCTTTGCTCGTGAGCCGGTCAGGCAGTCGGCCTGAAAGCGATTCCATGACATTCCGTCCGTTGGACGACCGAGTCGTCATTCGCCGCGGGGAAGGCGTGGAAAAGACGAACCGCGACGTCATCATTCCCGACGCCGCCATGGAGAAGCCCCAGGAGGGCGAAGTTGTCGCCGTCGGACCCGGGGTCCGAAACGAAAGCGGAGCCGTTCAGCCGCTCGACCTGAAAGCAGGCGACAGAGTCCTGTTCGGCAAGCGTTCGGGCGTCGAAGTCAAGATTGACGGTCAGGACCTCCTGATCATGAAACAGTCCGAGGTGATGGGAGTGTTCGACGGCGCGAGCGCCGTGAGAACCCATGCCGCCTGGCCCCGCGCCCGGCTGGCCTAACTGAGCAGGAATTGAAAATCATGTCTGCGAAAGATGTCAGGTTCTCCAGCGACGCCCGCGATGGAATGCTGCGCGGCGTTGACATTCTCAACAATGCGGTGAAGGTGACGCTGGGTCCGAAGGGGCGCAACGTCATTCTCGACAAGTCCTATGGCGCGCCGCGCATCACCAAGGACGGCGTCACCGTCGCCAAGGAAATCGAGCTTTCGGACAAGTTCGAGAACATGGGCGCACAGATGGTGCGCGAGGTGGCGTCCAAGACCAATGATCTCGCCGGCGACGGCACGACCACCGCGACGGTGCTCGCCGCATCGATCATGAAGGAGGGCTTGAAGCTCGTCGCCGCCGGCATGAACCCGATGGACCTGAAGCGCGGCATCGACATCGCGGTGACGGCAGTCG
>NZ_JBKQOT010000629.1:0-12356 GCF_052145395.1 Roseiarcus sp. | reverse complement strand
AGACGCGGCCGCCCCCCTCGGCCGCGTCTTCTTTCTCAACCTTTCACCGGGCGGATGTCATCAACTCTCCATGGTGTGCGTGTTGAGTCCGCGGACGCCCGCTTCTCGGGCGGCAGATCATGCGGAGAAACGCCTATGACATCGTCCATTCGCGCGTCGTTCACGGCGCTCGTCGCGGCGGCGGCCTCGCTCGTTGCGGTCGCGGGCGCCGGAGCCCAGACCCCAACCGCTCTCGCCGCGACCCCTGCGCAGGATGCGCCGCAATGGATGCAGCGCTGGATCGACGACCGCGAGGCGATGCTCGACGCGCGGCTCGCCGGCCTCAAGGCGGGCCTCAAGCTCACGCCTGACCAGGAGAAACTTTGGGGGCCCTTCGAGGCGGCGGTACGCGACTTCGCGCAGTCGCACATGGCGCGCATGGAGCGAATGATGGGGCGCCTGGAAAAGGACGCCGACGAGGACGAGGCGGGGCCGCCCCCCTCGCCGATCGACCGGCTCGACAGGATGGCCACTCGACTCTCGGACGTCGGCGCAGCGCTGAAAAAGATCGCGGACGCCGGCAAGCCGCTTTACGCCAGCCTCGACGACCAGCAGAAGCAGATGTTCGGCTTTTTGTCGCGCGAGATGATGCGCATGGGCCGCCGGGGCCATGACATGGGCCCTCCCCCCCATCATCATGACTCGTCCGACGAGGACGAGGGCGACCAGGACTAGAGCGTGATGTTTTCAGGTTAAACCGGCTCCGTCATCGACGATCCGCAGGGTGCAAAGCCCTCGTCTGTCGACGGGGCATGGCGACGACTCCATTGAGGGAGGCCAAAAGAGCCGGTCGCCTGATGCCGTCGGCGCGAGACATTTGGATTTCCTCAGGCCTCCGCGGAGAGAGACGCCGGCTCCGCGAATCTTCGGATTTTGATGGTTGGATTCTCTTGGAATTCCTTGGATTCTCTCGACCGAAATGAGCCTTTTCAATGGGTTACGCGCGACCTCGCGCCGATTTTATTCGTCATGCGGCCCCTCCCCGCATCAAAAGGCCGCGTCCCGTCAGGGGCGGTATCGGTCAGATTGCGCCTCGTTTGATGTTCGCATGATGGGATCATACCGGGTTTTCTGTTTTTCCGCAAGCAAAGGTCGCCATTCTCCAATCACGCAAACGGAGCGGCCCGACCCGGTTTTCTCGTGCTCGAGGTTTGTCTGGTCAGCGCCGGCGAGCGCCCGCGGCCTCAAGGGGGCGAAAGCCGGCCGCTCGACATGCGAGAATCTGGGCGACGGGGCCCCTGAGGTCAGCGGGAGGGCCGCCGACCGGGCCGCCTGCGGCTGCAGCGAGGGCAGCCGCCAGAACCATCAGCGGCGTGACGACGCGCTTGACGACCAAGGGAGAGATCGGCCGCCGTTCGCACAGCGACGAAATCCTTTGAACGCCCCCATTGCGCTGCGCCGTGCGCGGGGGCAAAATTCTTAGGTCGGAGGGAGGCAGGAATGATTGCGCACGCCAAGCCGCACGCGCCGCTCGATGTCTATGCGACCACGGTCGCGGGCGACTGGATCGATTACAACGGCCACATGAACGACGCAGCCTACGCGCTGGTGTTCAGCCGCTCGGTCGACGCGCTGATGGACCGCATCGGGCTCGACGCTGCGGCGCGCAAGCGCACCCGCCAGAGCCTCTTCACCCTCCAGATGATGCTCCATTATTTCCGCGAGGCGCGGGAGGGGGACGCCCTCGCCGTCTCATGCCGCCTGCTTGAACATGACGACAAGCGCATGCGTGTCTGGCTCGAACTGTTCGACGCCAAGGGCGAGCGCCTCGCCGCGTCCGAGCAGCTCCTCATGTCGGTTGCGCTCGGCGAGGGCGGAACGCGCGCAACGCCCTGGACGCATGAGACCCAGGCGGCGCTCGACGCGCTTCGAAAGCTGCACGCGAGCATGGCTCATCCCGCCGAGGCCGGCGCAGGCGTGGCCATGGCGCGCAAAGCGTAACGCGTCCGCTTCGAGCCCCGCGTCGCGGCTTTGCGACATGGGATACGGCCTTGCGGGCATGCGACCGCTGCGTCACGCTTGCCTCAGGGAAAGGGAGCCGCGGAGGGGGTCGATGGGCAAGGGGCCGATGGTGATTGCGAGCGTGGTCCTGGCGATCGCGCTCATCCTCGGCGGCTGCGCCAAGGGCGACAAGGGCGACCAGGGAGAGGCTGGTCGTGAGGGGCCGCAGGGCGTCGCCGGGCCTCCTGGTCCGCCAGGACCGACCGGCCTTCAGGGTCCGCCCGGTCCGCAAGGCGCACGAGGCGAGCCGGGGCCGCGGGGAGTCGCCGGAGAGCAAGGGCCGAAGGGGGAGGCCGGCGCTGTCGGACCCCAAGGGCCAAAGGGCGACGCCGGCGAGACAGGGCCGGCCGGACCGCCCGGGCCCGCGGGCGAGATGGGTCCTATCGGAATTGTCGGACCGGAAGGACCGAGAGGCGAGCCGGGGCGGAATGGCGACGCCGGCGCAGAGGGCCTTCCAGGACCGCAAGGTCAGAGGGGAGAAACGGGCCCGGCCGGGCCCGCCGGACCTCCAGGGCCGCAGGGACCCAAAGGAGACGCGGGGGCGCGCGGGCCTGCGGGGCCGGAGGGCCCCCTCGGCGCCCCGGGCCCCGCCGGTCCAATCGGGCCGCCGGGTCTGCGAGGACTGGCTGGGCTCATCGGGCCATCGGGGCCGAAAGGCGAACCGGGACCGGTCGGGCCGCAAGGGCCGAAGGGCGATTCCGGCCCCGCGGGACCGGCGGGCGCCAACGGCGAGGCGGGACCGGTCGGACCGCAAGGGACGAAGGGCGATCCCGGACCCCCGGGCCCCAGCCTCGACATCCGGGTGATCGTCGGCCAGGCCTCTGCGACCTGTAGCGCGACCGAGGTCATGATCAGCGCCTACTGCGCCGGAGGAGTCGGCAATCTCCGGATCGACGGGACGGCTGGCGCAGCCTGCGAAGGCGACCCGAACGCGAAAGCGGTGGTAGTCTGCGTGGCCCACTAAGAGGAGCGCTACGCGTCGATCGTCATGCGCCAGCGCCGCGCGGCCGGAATGGCAGGCCGTTCCGCGCTGCGTCGGCTTGCAGAGCCTCGAGGATCGTCAGCGCCCGCTCGGCCAAGCCGGCGGGCACGAAGACATGGTCGTGATGGAAGGCGGCGACGATGTTGCAGGGGATTCTTTCCCCCGCCAGCGCGGACGCGACCGCCGCCGTCAGGCCGACGCCGTCGAGGGCGGAATTCACGCTGAGCTCGATCCGTCGCATGGGCAGGTCCACCGGGAAGCCCAACGCCTCGGCTGCGGCGCTGGGCAGGATCAGCGACACGCCCTCCGCCTCGCGGAACGAGCCGAGCGCATGCGCTTGGGCTTTCCTGGCGAGGGCCCCGTCAGCCGTCGTGCAGAAGACGACTTCGCCCGCGTCGAGGACCGGCCTCATCCCAGCCACCATGGCGTGGGCCTCGCGGACCGGTTCGGGCGCCTCGGATTTCGACAAGCGGGCCTCTTCGCCGACGGCCTGAGTTGATCGAACGCCGGCGGCGGCGCCGTCCCCCGCCTGCCGGTGTCCGCCAGCATAGCGCCGCGCAGCATGACGCAGAAGCGGGACGCCGGCGGGAGCGGCGTGGCGCAGTGGAGACATTTTCCACCGCTGACCCGGCCGACCTCTTGCAATCCTCGTTCTGCCATCCACATACCATCCACTTGGATGGCTGAAGGATGGAAAATGACCGGAGAGATTCACCGACTGAAAGACCGACAAGGCGAGAGCGAGAAGATCACGATCAACCTGGGATTCGTCGACCTCGGCCATATCGACCTCCTGGTGCGCGAGGGATTCTATTCCAATCGCACCGACTTCATCCGAACGGCGATCCGCAACCAGCTCGCCTCCCATACGGACGCGGTCAAGCAGTCGATCGTGCGGAACACCCTCGAGCTCGGCCTCAGACGCTTCGGCCGCGAAGAGCTGGAGGCGGTGAAGGCCCAGGGCGGCCGGCTCAAGATCCAGGTGCTCGGGCTTGCGACCATCGACGACGACGTCACCCCGGAACTCGCGCGGGCGACGATCGAATCGATCACCGTCCTCGGCGCTCTCCACGCCAGCAAGGAAATCAAGGCCGCGCTCGCCGATCGCATCGCGTGATCGCGCCCATAAGCCCTTCATCAACAAGGATCAGACAATGAGCCCCGACTTCAGAGCGGCCATTCTTCAGGCCCTGCAACTCACGCAGTCGCAAAAAGTGATGGAGGCGACGCGGGTCATCCAGCGCGCCATCGCCGACTTGCAACGCCCCGCGCCTCCGGTCGGTGAGCCGCGCGAAGGCGCGCCGGCTCCGCCGCGCCCGCCCGAAGCCACCCGCACTGCGGATGCGGTCGAACGGCCGTGGCAGCTTTTCCTCAACAAGGATCCGACAATCAAAACCGACTTCAGCGCGACCATTCGTCAGGCCCTGCACCTCACGCGCGCGCAAAATCTGATGGAGGCGACGAGGGTCGTCCAGCGCGCCCTCGTGGGCTCAGGCCCCGCCGCGCCTCCGGTCGATGAGCCGCGCGAGCGCGCGCTGGCCCCGCCGCCCCCCCCCGAAGTAACCCGGACTGCGGATGCGGTCAAACCGCCGCAGCAGCGCGCGCACACGGACTCGGGCGAGGCCGCGACGGAGCGACGCCCTTCCGGGCGCCCACGGCGGCGGCTCGGAGAAGTCCTGAGACTCCTGCGTCAGGCCGAACTTTCCGGCCTCCGTCCCAGCTTGGCCCCGTTGTCGGGTTTAAGGAAGGCGCCGACCGTCGTCGTGCCGGAAAGAGCCGCCTATCTCGCGCGAAGCTTCGCCTGCGCGGCGGGCGCCAGGGACTACAAGGTCTATGTTCCGAGCGGCGCCAAGGGTCGTAGGCTTCCCCTGATCATCATGCTGCACGGCTGCACCCAGCACCCCGACGACTTCGCGGTCGGCACCGGCATGAACCGCCTCGCCGAGGAGCGCGGCTTCATCGTCGCCTATCCGGGACAGGCGGCGAGCGCCAACCCTGCCGCCTGCTGGAACTGGTTCGATCTCGGCCACCAGAGGCGCGACGAAGGCGAGCCGGCGATCCTCGCCGGCATCACCTGCGCCGTCATGGCGGAGTTCGCCGTCGACCCGGCGCGCGTCTATGTCGCGGGCCCTTCGGCCGGCGGGGCCATGGCCGCGACCCTCAGCGCGACCTATCCTGAGCTCTTTGCCGCGGCCGGCGTCCACTCGGGGCTGCCGCATGGCGCGGCCGCCGACCTGCCGTCGGCGTTCGCCGCGATGCGCGGCGGCGCGAAGCCGGCGCCGGGCACGCGGCGGGCGAAGAAGCGCGTCCCGACCATCGTGTTCCACGGCGCGAGCGACGGCACTGTCCATCCGTCGAACGCCGAGGCGATTCTCGCCGACGCCCGCGCCGATCTCGCCGATCCGGCGCCGGACCTGTTGCTGGACGGCGTCGCGGGCGGGCGCGCCTTTACCCGCACCATCGTCACGGACGCGCGCGGCGTTCCTCACGCCGAGTGCTGGGCGATCGACGGACTCGGCCACGCCTGGTCCGGCGGCGACCCGGAAGGATCGTTCACCGACCCCCGCGGACCCGACGCCTCGCGCGAGATGCTGCGGTTCTTTTCGGAGACGGAGGCGCAGGAGCGCTGATTGGAGCGCGGCGTTGCGCGTATCCTCCCCTGCGAAGCGGGGGAGGACAAACGCCTACTCCCCGAACACCCGCCCAAAAATCGTGTCGACGTGCTTTATGTGATAGCCGAGGTCGAACAGCGCCTCGAGCTCGGCCGGCGAGAGGGCCTTGACGACATCCTTGTCGGCCTTTAGCAGCGCGAGAAAATCGCCCTCGCCGCGCCAGACCGGCATGGCGTTGCGCTGGACGAGCGTATAGGCGTCCTCGCGCGAAAGGCCGTTTTGGGTCAGCGCCAGCAGAACGCGCTGCGAATGGATGAGGCCGCCGAGCCGGTCGAGGTTCTTCTGCATGTTGTCGGGATAGACCAGCAGCTTGTCGATGACGCCGGTGAGCCGCGCCAGCGCGAAGTCGAGGGTGATCGTGGCGTCCGGGCCGATCATGCGCTCGACCGACGAGTGCGAGATGTCTCGCTCGTGCCACAGCGCCACGTTCTCCAGCGCCGGCGTCACGGCCGAGCGCACCATGCGGGCGAGTCCGGTGAGGTTCTCGGTCAGCACCGGATTGCGCTTGTGCGGCATGGCCGACGAGCCCTTCTGGCCCTCCGAAAAATACTCCTCGGCCTCCAGGACCTCGGTGCGCTGCAGGTGGCGGATTTCGGTCGCGAGCCTTTCGACCGACGAGGCGACGACGCCGAGGGCGGCGAAAAAGGCCGCGTGCCGGTCGCGCGGAATGACCTGGGTCGACACCGGCTCGGGGTCCAGGTTAAGCCTTTTCGCCACGAACGCCTCGACCCGCGGGTCGATGTTGGCGAACGTGCCGACCGCGCCGGAAATCGCGCAGGTCGAGATTTCCTCGCGCGCCGCGGCCAGCCGGGCGCGGGCGCGCTTAAATTCCGCGTAAGCCAGCGCCAGCTTGACGCCAAAGGTGGTCGGCTCGGCGTGGATGCCGTGCGAGCGGCCGACAGTGGGCGTCAGCTTGTGCTCGAAGGCCCGCCGTTTGATCGCTTCAAGCAGGCCGTCGACGTCGGCGATCAAAATGTCGGAGGCGCGCTGGAGCTGAACGGCAAGGCAGGTGTCGAGCACGTCCGAACTCGTGAGCCCCATATGGACGAAGCGCGAGTCCTCGCCGATGAACTCGGCGAGATGGGTCAAAAAGGCGATAACATCGTGCTTGGTCACTCTCTCGATTTCGTCGATCCGCGCGACGTCGAACTTCGCGCTTTCCCCCTTCTCCCGGATCGCTCTGGCCGCCTCCTTCGGGATCACGCTGAGTTCGGCCATCGCCTCGCAGGCGGAGGCCTCGATCTCGAACCAGATGCGGAAGCGCGTTTCGGGCGACCAGACGGCGACCATCTCGGGACGGGAATAGCGGGGGATCATGGCTTGGCTCGCATCTTGCTCGGTTTCTGGCGCGGTCTATAGGAACAAGCGCCGGGAATCGAGGCGCAATTGACCGCGTCCCCCGTCCTCATGAGGTCCTCGCCATGCCGTCTCGCACCGTCGATGTCATCGTTCTCGGCGCCGGGATGGTCGGCGTTTCCGCCGCGCTGGCGCTGCAGGGGCGCGGGGCGACTGTCACGCTCGTCGACCGTCACGGCGAGGCGGCGGACGAGACGAGCTTCGGCAACGCCGGCCTCGTGCAGAGCGAGGCCGTAATCCCCTACACCTTTCCCCGCGACCCGGCCGAGATCGCCAATGCGGCGCTGAACCGCGACCCGCGCGCCCACATCCGCTACGCCGCGCTGCCGGCCAGCGCTCAGGCGCTGTGGCAGTATTTCCAGTTCTCCAACTCGTCGCGCGTCGCCGAGACCGCCGCTGCGATGAAGCCGCTCGTTTTCGGCGCGGCGGACGAGCATCGCAGGCTCGCCGAGGCGGCAGGACGCAGCGACCTCCTGCGCCCGACTGGATGGATCAAGGTCTGGCGCACGGCGCAAGGGGAGGACAATGCGCGCCGCGACGTCGAGGCGCTGAAGCAATACGATGTCCGGGTCAATTTCCTCGACCGCGACGGGCTCATGGCGCTCGAGCCCCATGTCGGCGAAGCCGGGCGCGGCGGCGCGCATTTCCCCGATCCCCTGAGCACGCCCGATCCGCAGGGCCTCGCGCGCGCCTATGCCGCGCTGTTCGTTCAGCGCGGCGGCCGGTTCGAGAAGGGCGACGCGATGACGCTGGAGCCGGCCGCGGCTGGCTGGATGGTCGCGACCGACGCGGGCCGCGTCGCGGCGCGAGACGCCGTGATCGCGCTCGGGCCCTGGTCCAACGATCTCGCGCGCACGTTGGGGCTGAAGCTGCCGTTCTTCGTCAAGCGCGGCTACCATAGACATTATGAGCCGAGGGGAAACGCCGGCCTAGGGCGGCCGGTGCTCGACCTCGAGAAGGGCTATCTGGTGGCGCCGATGACGCTCGGCCTGAGGCTCACGACCGGCGCGGAATTCGCGAGGGCCGACGATCCGCCGTCGTCGGCGCATATCGACCGGCTGGAGCCGTTCGCCCGCGAGATGTTTCCGATCGGCGAGCCCAAGGAGGCGGAGCCCTGGCTCGGCCGGCGTCCTTGTCTGCCGGACATGCGGCCGATCGTCGGTCCGTTCCCGGGAAAGCCCGGCCTGTGGCTCGACTTCGGCCACCAGCACCTGGGCCTGACCCTCGGGCCGATCACGGGGCGCCTTCTGGCCGCGATGATGACCGGCGAGACGCCGTTCCTCGATCCGGCGCCGTTCCGGGCAGACCGGTTCGGGTGATGGCGCCGCCCTTTCCCCCTGCCCGCTACTCGCCTATCTAAGGTTCCCCGAGGGGCGCGCCGCCGCCTCGACGAACAGCAAGGAATGATGCGAATGGCGTCTCGCGACGAGGTGATGGCGGCGCTCGCCAAAGTTGCCGGGCCGGACGGGAAGACGCCCCTGCCCGACTCGGGCGCCGTCTCCGGCCTCACCGTGCGCGACGGCAAGGTGTTCCTCGCCATCGTCGTCAACCCGGCGGAGGCCAAGGCGATGGAGCCGATGCGCGCCAGGGCAGAGGCCGCGATCAAAGCTGTTCCGGGCGTGACCGGCGCCGTCGTCACGCTGACCGCCGAAGCGGCGCGCGCGGTCTCGGGCGCCGCTCCCGGTCCCGGGCACGCGCACGGCGGCGGGCAGGCCCAGCGGGGAGGCCGCGCGGCGCAACCGATCGCCGGCGTCAAGCACATCATCGCCGTGGCCTCCGGCAAAGGCGGCGTCGGCAAGTCGACCGTCGCCTGCAATCTCGCGGTCGGCCTCGCCAAGCTCGGCCTGAAGATCGGCGTGCTGGACGCGGACCTTTTTGGCCCGTCGATGCCGAAGCTGTTCGGCCTCTCCGCGAAGCCCGACGTCGCGCCCGATAGTCAGAAGCTCGTCCCACTCGAGGCCTACGGCGTGAAGGTGATGTCGATCGGCTTCCTGATCGACGAGGGCGCGCCGGTCGTGTGGCGCGGGCCGATGGTGATGTCGGCCCTGACCCAACTTCTGCGCGAGGTCGCCTGGGGCGATCTCGACGTGCTGGTCGTGGACATGCCGCCGGGCACCGGCGATACCCAGCTGACCATGGCCCAGAACGTGCCGCTCAGCGGCGCGGTGATCGTCTCGACGCCCCAGGATCTGGCGCTGATCGACGCGCGACGCGGCATCGCCATGTTCAAGCAGGTTCAGGTGCCGCTCCTCGGCATCGTTGAGAACATGAGCTACTTCCTCTGCCCGCATTGCGGTGGCCGCACCGAAGTCTTCTCGCACGCAGGCGCGCAGCGGGAGGCCGAGAAGCTCGGCGTCCCGTTCCTGGGCGAGGTGCCGCTCGACATCGCCATCCGCGTGAATTCGGACGAGGGCCGCCCGGTCGTGGCGTACCTCGCCGACAGCGCGCACGCCGGCGCGTTCCTGGAGATCGCGCGGCGGGTGGCGGAGACGCTCGAAACCGGCGCGCCAGGAGCGAAGCCCGCCCCGCGCATCCGGTTCTTGTAGGGGGAAGCGCGCATGGCCTGGCCGACCGACATCGTGGTGAAAGATCAGGGGCGCACGCTCGAGATCGCCTTCGACGACGGCGTGACCGTGAGCCTGACCTCCGAGCGCCTCCGGGTCGAGAGTCCGAGCGCCGAGGTCCAGGGGCACGCGCCGAGCCAAAAGCGCAAGGTCCTCGGAAAGGAGAACGTGCGGATCGTCGACATCGAGCCGATCGGCAACTATGCCATTCGGATCGTATTCGACGACGGCCACAACACAGGCCTGTACGCCTGGGACTATCTGCGCAAGCTGGCGTCCTAGGCGACCGCCGAGTGACCGCCAGCGAGCCCCGGGTCCGGATCTAAAACCGGCCAAGCACGGTCCCGGCGATTTCGCACTGGAAGCTCTCCAGCGCCTGAGCGACGGTCTTGATATCAGCGACTTTGGTCCGGTTGCGGCGCCCGAGCAGGATGGCCGACCCGACCCGCGACGCGACGACATAGGCATCTGCACTATCCAGCGCCGCGGGCGTGTCGTAGATCACGACGCCATAGTTGCGCTGGGCGTTCTGCGAGAGGTTGAGGAATTCCTTGGAGCTGAGCAACTCCTGTGGGTGGGGCGCCGTGGCGCCGGCCACCAGCAGAGAAAGGCCTGGCACAATGTCGACCGCAGTCGGCGAGACGTGCGCCTCGCTATGGGTCAGCGCCTCCACCAGCCCCTCGGTCTTGGGGTCGACGCCGAACAGAGAGGAGAGCCTCGGTTTTCTGAGATTGGTGTCGATCAGCAAGGTCGGCACCGCCATCTGAGCGAAGGACAGGGCCAGATTGGCGGCGAAGTAGGTTGCGCCGACGCCCGCGTGCGCGCCGATAACGGCGAAGGCGTTCTTGCCTTGCGAAAGCGGCCCCGTCGCCAAAGCGGATCGAACCGAGCGAAAAGCTTCGGCGCCAGCGCTGAACGGTTGAAAGCCGACCACGAGCTCGCGCGAAAAGCGGGCTTCGTCGCCGCCAAAGCTCAAGACCGGATAGTTGTACCGTTTCGACAGCGCCAGAAACAGGCTGTCGCGCCGGACCAGCCCAAGGGTGATCGCGGCCTCGCCGAAAGTCAGGCCTTTGCGGCGCTGAAAGCCCCGGATGGCCTCCACCTGAGCGTCGCTCAGATTGCCCGCGGCCATGATCTGCTGCTCGATCGGATCGATGCCCATATGGACAGCGACCATATCGGCGTCCGACTGACGATTGGTGTTCAAGGTCATCTGCTTGCGCTTTCAATGGCCGGCCGCGTCGTGGCGCCGGAGGATATGAAAAACGGCTCACGCCGCGGGAGAGTAACTCGCTGCCACGGTTTCGAGTTTCCGGTCAATCAGAAGAGTCGCTCGTTGACGATGATGGTGTCGTTGGGCTGCACCTCGTCGTCAAGCGACGCCGGCACTTCCTCTGTCTGCCCGTCCGCCGCCTTGCGCTTGATTTTCAGCCGCCAGTCCGTTCCCAGCGGCGCGAGTCCACCGGCAATCGCGATCGCCTGCTGCACCGTGAGCGGACGTTCGAGTGGGAACTCGCCGGTCTTCCCCACATAGCCGTAGACGTAGTAGAACGGCACCAATTCAACATAGATCTCGTCGTTATTTTCGACCAAAATGTGGTCCCCGTTGATTTTTCCGGACAGGATATCCTTTCCGTCATAGCGCCTGACGATTTTGCCGTTCGGGCCCCCGCGCTGCACGACGACCGCCGAGCCGCTGTCTTTCAAGCCTCCAGCGCGCGCCAGGATCTGCGCAAGGGTCGTGGTGCGGTCGATGGTATAGAGGCCGGGCGCCCCGACCTCGCCCTGAACGCTCACCTCGGAGCCGAAATTGGCGATTTCGACCAAGACGTGCGGGTCGTTGACGATCTGGCGGGCGGCGAGACGGCGCTCGATCGCGCGCGCCAGACCGTCTTCAGTCAGGCCCGCCGCCTTGATGCGTCCGACGTACGGAAACTGTACGGTGCCGTCGAGTTCGACCCGCGAGGTCGTATCCATATCCGGTTGGCTCACCACTTTGATGGTCACCACATCGGATTTGGTCAGGACTCGACCGCCGTCCGCGGCGTACGCCGGACCGCCCGTTAGAGCCAGGCAGGCCAGAGCGACGACGCTCAGCATCCGGGTCCGAACCATTTGCAGTATCGTTCGCATTGTCGCGCTCCAAATCCGGAGTCTCAATAGGGGTTGAAGTTGAGGGCCAGCAAGATCAAACTGTCCGTCGTGATTAAGCTGGATTGGATCGACCTGGTGTACTGGTAGCTCAGATCGGCGGCCAGAAACGGCGTGAGCGTGTACGTCAGTTTCGCGCCCGCGCCGTAGGTTCTTTGGCTTTGTGTAAAAGGGGCGAGCAGCAAATTGCTGCTTACGGCGCCGGCCGCGCCCGTTGAGTAAGAAGCTTCCAGATTGGCCGAAAGCAAGACCTTCGGAGTGTAGTGATAAGTAACGCTCGCGGTTGCAGAATCGGTGGCCTGCAGATTGCTGATGATCGATGTCGGCGGCGCCGCGAAACGGGACACGACGGCGGTGAACGCGAGCTTGGGTGTCGCTGTCCATTGCACGCTGAACGAATATTGCGGCAAGATCGTATGCGGAATCCCGAAACTAAAATATTCGTCACTGACACCGATGATACCGATTTGAGCATTCAAGGCAAGTGTCGGGCTGAAATTTTTTATATAGGTTGCCATCACTTGATCTGTTGTTAACTTATTTAACAGACCTTGTTCGTAACTGCTCACCCCCCAGTTGGGGATGGGGCTG
>NZ_JBKQOT010000628.1:0-22277 GCF_052145395.1 Roseiarcus sp. | reverse complement strand
TTTACCATGCTAGAGCGGAGAGAGCGTCGGTATAGACACCAATACTTGACCCAATTCTATACAGAACAAGCTGATAAAATTGAGTGGATGAAGCGCAATATTCCACTAAACGCCAAAATAGTACAGTCTTATATTCAAAATCATTTAGATTTGTGACTAACAACTGATAAATACACGTCACACCGCCACCGTCGCCTTGATCGCGGGCCAGGGGTCGTAACCCTCGAAAGAAATCGCCTCGGCGTTGAGATCAAAGATGGAGCCCACATCGCCGAGCACGAGCTTCGGCAGCGGGCGCGGCTCGCGGGAAAGCTGCTCGCGGGCCTGATCCTCATGATTGCGGTAGAGATGCGCGTCGCCGAAGGTGTGGACGAACTCGCCAACGCCGAGACCCGTCTCGCGCGCGACGAGATGCGTCAGCAAGGCGTAGCTCGCAATGTTGAACGGCACGCCGAGAAAAATATCGGCCGAGCGCTGATAAAGCTGGCAGGAGAGTTTTTTTTCGGTGACGTTGAACTGGAACAGGCAGTGGCAAGGCGGCAGCTTCATCCGCTCGATGTCCGGCACGTTCCAGGCCGAGACGATCAGGCGGCGGGAGTCCGGGTTGCGGCGGATTTCCTTGAGCAGCCAGTCGATCTGGTCGTATCTGCGTCCGTCCGGGCCTTCCCAGGCGCGCCATTGCTTGCCGTAGACCGGGCCGAGGTCGCCGTTGGCGTCGGCCCATTCGTCCCAGATCGAGACCCCGTGCGCCTTGAGATAGGCCGTGTTGGTGTCGCCGCGCAGGAACCAGACGAGCTCGCGCACGATCGATTTCAGATGCAGCTTCTTGGTGGTGACGAGCGGAAAGCCCTTGTTGAGGTCAAAACGGATCTGCCGGCCGAACAGCGAGCGGACGCCGGTCCCGGTGCGGTCGCCCTTGACCGCACCGTTCTCCAGCGCGTCACGCATAAGGTCGAGATAGGGGCGCATGTCAGGCTATCACTTGTGTGTGCTTGATTTGCGCGACCATGCCCCGTAGTCACCCCTCTCTAATCGCTGATCTCTCGGGATGACCTCTCGCGAACCTAATGGGCGCTGTCAAGAGGCGACGCGAGCCATAGTCCACGCATTGAGGCTGCACGAGAGTAGCAATTTTAGTTTCGCGAGCAACCTAAACGAATGGTCTACCACCACAAGAGCCGCCACGCACTTACTTGCCGATTGGGGAAAAATGGAATTGGTACCAGAACTCAAGAGCGCTCAGTTTAGCGAGGCGAACGCCTGCTTAAATCGAGAAGCAACTGAGTCACCTCTTCTGGTCGAATCCTTCTAGGACGTGCTGAACCCCTAACTTCCTCTATTCTAATCTTAGCGCTTTCCGCGCTCATACCAAAAATAACGCGACGTCTTCAACCGACCAATTGTCGGATATTAAGTGTCGAGGGGCCATAAACGCCGCCGTAATCTTGTCGGTACTTGCTTCCAGCGCGCGCAATTTTTGCGCGTAGCCCGGGATCTCCGACCGCCCCGGAAGCCTGTTAAACGCTCCCTCGTGGCCGCCCAACACGTGTATAGCTTCGTGAAAAATGCTGAAGCGAGCCCGCCCTTCTGATCGTGGAATATTCGCAGCGGCGAAAGTATCCTCCCCGATCCGGATGAGCTTCCGGCCGGAATCCCACTTCGCAAGCGCCGGCGCGATTTCGCCCGGAGCTACCGTCGCGAAATCACACCCTGAAATTTCATGCCTGAGCTTCGTCAGAATCGTCATGGGATCAAGCCACTGCAGGTGGTCGACCCCAAGGCGTTTGCGATACTCGCGGGCTATCTCTTCCGCGCTTCGAGCGTTCTTCAATCAGCGTCCCCTATCAGGTCACCGCCGCGACACCGTATCATAGCTGATTCGGCCCGCGCGGGGTGCTGAATTAGTGCAGGCTGACGAGGGACTCGCGCGGGAGCTGGCCAGGATCAACCTGACGCTGAACACGTACACGCAGTGGTATTGGAAAATAAACCTGCACAATTTGATGCACTTCTTGCGTCTTCGGGCAGACCCACACGCGCAATATGAGATTCGTGTCTATGCCGAAAAAATGATCGAGATTCTGCAGCGCTGGACGCCGATCTGCACCGAGGCTTTTAGGGAATATCGGCTCGGTTCCGCGAATCTGTCTCGGTCCGCGCTGGAGGTCGTGCGGCGGATGCTCCGCGGGGAAACAGTCGAAGCTGGCGACAGTGGGCTTTCCGCGCGGGAATGGAGGGAGTTGACGGAGCTTCTTTCGTCGTCCCGCTGAGCGCAGCGCATCCTCTCGGGCGCAAGACACGGAGTGGAGCGGTCGTATGTCGGGCACGAGGCCGGAGCCTCCCCGTACGACCAGGCTTTGGGGCTGACAGCTCAGATATCGATATTCTTGATGTTATCGACGATGAACGGGGCGACTTTCTTTTCGAGCTCCGCCTCCGTCATTGTAATTGTGTTCGCGCTCAAGGTCATCTGGGATTGCGCGCTCTTCAGCTTTGCGTCCGACGAGGCAAATTTGAAGAAGAGAACCTGGGTCACGACTTGCGAACCAGCCAGCGAAAAGTAGACCGTCTTCAAGGTCGCTCCCCCTCCGGCGCCGCCGTCGACGAAACTCAGTCCGAAATTTGTCGCGCTGACCTTATTGCTCCGCTGCTCGAAGACGGTGATCCATGGCGCGTCCTGGTCCATCGACTCGAGCCCCTTCAACGTCGCGATGATGATCGAACTCGCGGCCGCCGCGGGGCCGAAGACGGCGGTAACGATCGGGATGATCGCTTTGTGAAGCTCCGCGTTCCTGTCGGAGATGGTCTGTTCGTTGAGTTCGGTCAAGGTCGATTGCCATCCGATCCCCTTCATCACGGTATTGAAGGTGGTGAACCAGGCCAATGGATCGGGATTTTTGGCAGTCGCCTTGTCCGCTGCGAGTTGCCCGAGCAGCAGGCCGTTGCTGATCGCCGGGCGGAGCGCCTGGGGCACATCCTTGGAAAACTCGGTCATCTGCGAGCCCACCGTCACAGCCTGCTCCACGGAGTTGAAAGCCGGAGGAGGCTCTTGCTCGGCGCCGCCGCGACGCTGCTCAGCTGGCAGTTCAAGACCCCGGATGAAGGAAACGATCTCCGTCATGATCTCGTCCTCAAGGTTGATGGGATTTCTGGGGCGCTCGTGCGGCCGGGATCATTGCCAGTCCTCGAGCGGCTCGTCTGGCGCGAGATCGGGAATCCGTTCGATATGATCCGTCTCGCCGAAATCGACCGTGTCGTCGCCTCTCCGCGCGTAGCCGGGCACGCCGGCCGCACCCCGCAGAGAATTGAGCCGATTGAGCCAGCCGGCGAGAAACCGGTCCTGACCGGGCGCCTGCGCAAAGCGGCGATAAAGCGCCTCGCGAATCTCGCAATAGCGCGCGACCGCGTCGGGGGCAGCGCATGCGTCGCAGGCCTGCTTGGTCGCGGGCCCGAAATTTCCGTCCGCCGCGACCCCCACCGCCTGTTGCAGCATCTTCACGGCGCGGTTCGGCCCCATGTTGACTGCGGTGTCGAACTCCACCAGGTCGATGTGCGACTGAAGGACGTTGCACAGCGCCTTCTGCCAGTAGTTTTGCGAGTAGATGGCGGAGACTTCCTGGTCGGATATGTGGGCGACGTCCGCAGCCGGCTGGTTGTGGCTTGCGCGCCACGCGTCATAGACCCGTTGCGTCACCCCCTTGTTGGTCCGACCGCCATGGTCGTTCGGGTCGTTGACGAACCCGCCCTCCCAGCGAAGGACAAATGCGAGCGCGTTGGCGTAAGCGTCGTCCATGGTTTCCTCCCGTTTATCCGGCGGCCTTCACCCCCGGGAACTCCGATTCGACAAAATTTCTGAGTTCGGCAAACCACGCCGCGAGGCTCTTGCGCCTCGTCGCGGTCTCCGGCGCCCCATCGGAGAAAATGTCCTCGTAGAATTCAAGCTGCTCGGTGACCGAGCGCATTTTGACCGGCGAACCCACATGGCGCCAGGCGCGGCGATACGCGACCTTGATCCGCTCGGCGTCTTCAAACGAGGGCGTTGATTGTTGCACGATGGCGAGGGTCGTCTGCGCGTCCGCCCATCGGATGAGACCCCAGAAGTCGTCCTTGTCGGCAAGCGTCGAATTGGCCTGTTCGCGAACCGCCTGGTCTAGGGCGCTGTCGCATTCCGTCCCGCTGCGCGCGGCGAGGCATGCGCGGGCGGCGCAGGCCATGAGCCACGGGTATCCCGGATCGTTGCCGGCGAGTTCGACCGCCTGATCGTAGCAATCCGCCATCCGTCGCAGGGCTTCGTCGGCTGCAGGGCTGGACGCCTGAACCTGCGCCAGCCGTTTCCAGCATCCGCCTTGCAAGGAGAGCCGCTCCAGACTTGGCCCGACGGCCTCCGTGAGGCTCTGGAGCCTTTGGAGCTCGCCGTTGATGGTCGCGACCGTCGTCGCCGGGTCCCGCGTTTCGGCAGAAGCTTTGCGATACTCCCTGACGGCTTTGCGGGCGCGCAGATTCGCAAGTTGCTCCACCGCCCTCACTTTGAAACCGGCGTCCGCGCTCGCGACCGCGGCCATATAGTGGTCGATCGCCTCCGAAAGGTCGCCCAGCTCCGCCCGCGCCTCCGCCAGAGCGACTCGCAGAGGCGCGGAGCCGTACCATTTCCGGCTTTTCGCCTCCTCCTCGATGCGCTCGACCCGGATTCGCTGGTCCGTGTCGTCACGCTCCAGGCCGATGTTCAGGTCTCCGCTGATCCGCTGAGCGGCTTCGATCGCTTCGAAGATCGCGTCGAATTGATGGTCGCTTATTCTGGCTGGGCTGTCCAACGCAACGACGCGCAACCGATAGTCCGGGTCCCCATAGCATTGGTATGCGCCCCAGGTGTTGCTCTTTCGCTTCAAATCGTAGGCCGCTCTTCGGGCCCTCCAGGTCGCGTCGCCGAAAGTCGCGCCTTGAAGCATCTGCGCGTAGAAGGTCACGCCGAACGCGTTGGCGGCGTCGTCATCGACCTCCCATCCCGCGACAATAACGCAGCGCGCGCCGAGCTTGATCAACTCCACGGCGACGCTCGCGGCAAATTCTGGTCGCCCCTCCAGGCTCTCCTGGCGAGCCTTGTCCTCGGCGACCTCATCAATTTTTCCGAGATTGCAGCAATTGACGAAGACGATGCTCGGACTGACGGGCAACTTGGACAATGTTGGCGGACCCAACACGACGCCGCCCCCCAGAACGATACCCGTCATGCGCCGCTTGGTCCCGTCCGAACCGGTCAGCAAACTGTCAACGACGCCGTGGGCGGAAATGTGAACGATGTCCCAGGCTTGTCCGAACAGCTGTTTGCAGATCTGTTCCGGCGTCGCTGCAGCCTCCACAAGTTTCGTGACACCGTAAGGCTGCTGGTCATTTTGCAATAAGTTCGCGATCGCGTCCGCCTCCGCTTTCGCCCCTGGAAGCCTCCGGAAACCCTCCGGCGGCTCAGCGCCGGGATCGCCGATTACAAGCGCCCTCCGCTCGCCGCGTGACGGGGGACCCTTTGCCGGGGGCCGCATCTGCAACAACTGCCGGACCATCCGCGCGCGCACGGCGGGGGGTTCGCGGGCCGGAGCGCTCACGCCGTCGCCGCTGATCCAGGGGCGTCGGTCGTCGAGAAGCTCCCAGGGAAACGCAGCGCTCGCTTCGTCGAGAATCAAGCGACGGTTTCTGTCGTCGGCGCTCTGATTCTTCAGCGACTCGGGCCACAGGAGCCCGAACAGAGTGCGCCCCGGCGACGTGGGCGAGCCGTCGAGATCGATATTTCTGAACGTCCTGCGCATAAGCGGCGCGACGAGATCGAGGTCGGCGGCGATCGTCCTCGCCTCCGCGCGCGCAAATCCGCCGCCGATCGTGAAGGAAAGGCTGCGATCCGCGGGCGTTTCGCCGCGGGGCATGGTGATCTGGATCGGCTGCCACCCGTTGGGATCGCGGCCGATCGGCGCATGCGGGCGTCCGCCGCCGCACGGCCTCACCTCGTTCGGGCGGTCGAAGACGCTCAACATCGCGGGGTCGCTTTCGACCGTCTTCATGACGGCGCGCCACGTTTCCCGGCGCGGTCTTCCCAAAGCTCCACGATCTCGATCGAGCCGAGGCTGGGATGGGGTCTCTGGACGCCGGCCAAAACTGCGCTCGCCTCGCTCGCCGCCTGCAACAGCGCAAGGACGCAGCTGTGGCGATCAAGTCCCTCCTCGCCCGCGCCGACGAGGAGAGCGCTCAGTCCCAGCCGCGTCTCCGACGCCACCGCGTCTGGACTGGCGCTGGCCTGGTCCATTTTCTCGGCCAGGAACGCGAGAATCCCCTGCCGCATGGTTCCGCGGAGCGCCCCGAGCGAAAGGTCGGCGGGCTCGCCGAGTCCGACCACGACGGCGCCCGAGGGCCTGGAAGTCGGATCGAGCAGCACCGTGTTGGTTCCGACCCGGCCAGGGTACAGTCCCATCATGCGCCGTTCGGTGAGGCGCCCGGCGAGCGCCCGATCCAGTCGCGCCTCCGTCCCTGCAAACGTATCGCCGTTGTAGTGGCCGACGAGGACAGGAAAACGCGCGAACGCAAGATGGCCGTGGACGACCGACAAGTCGATCTTGAGCGCTTCCACCCCATCCGGAAGGATGTCGCCCATCGCGCCCGCGCCCCTCGTTCGTCAACGACCGCGCTGTCCGCCTGCTTTCACCCGACATTCGACGGACGCCAGCCTCGACGGTCGTCAGCTTGACGGAACTGGGCGAATTCCACAAGCCCTCGTCCGGGAGGCCGCCTTCAGGCGGGCGAAGGCGCAACCCCGTCGCGGGGGCCCGGGCGATCCGCGCGCCGCCCTACCCCTTTGAACTGCGATCGATCCTCCTCGAGACATTCGTTCAGCCGGCGAAGCGGGGCTCGCGAACGCCGCGAATGCCGAGATCGGTGATCGCAAACAGACTGCCGCGCAGAACGCCGTCGCCGGGGAAGCGCGGCAAAGGCGGCTTGGCCATCGACGTCACATAGAGGATGTCGAGGTCGGGTCCGCCGAACATCACGCTGGTCACCTTCTTGACCGGCATGTCGATGACGCGCTCGACCTTACCCTCCGGCGTGTAGCGGACGACCTTGCCGTCGTAGACTTGCGCGTTCCACAGACAGCCCTCGGCGTCGACGGTCGAGCCGTCGGCGGCGCCGCCTCCCGAGCGGTCGACTTTGCAGAACGTGCGCTTGTTGGAGACTGCGCCCGTATCGAGGTCGTAATCGTAGGCCCAGATTTCGCCGGACCAGGTGTCGGCGAAGTAGAAGATGCGGCCATCCGGGCTCCAGCACGGCCCATTCGAGACGACGATCCGGTCATCGAGCTTGTGCAGGGAGAGATCGGGATCGAGGCGATAGAGCGCGCCGTTTGGCCCCTCCTCCATCGTGTCCATCGAGCCTGCGACGAAGCGGCCCCGCTTGTCGACCTTGCCGTCGTTGATCCGGTTGGCCGGCTTGTCGGGTTCCGGGTCCACGATCAACTGGCACTCGCCGGACTTGAAATCGAGGAAGTGAAAGCCGTTCTCGAGCGACAGGACCGCTCCGCCCTGCTTGCGCAGCGCCATCGAGCCGATCTTGCCGGGCACGTCCCAGGCGCGGACCTCGCCGCCGTCGGCCGTGCAGCGGAAGACGTTGCAGCCGAAGCTGTCGATGAAATAGAGCCGTTGCTCGTCGACGTCCCAAAGCGGCCCCTCGCCGAGCACCGTCTTGACGTCGATCAGCACGTCTATGCGCATGAGCTTCCTCCCGTTCCCGACCTGTCACATGGATCGCCATCACCCGGCGAAGCGCGGCTCGGGCAGGCCCCTTACGCCGAGGCCATGGACCGCGAACAGCGCGCCCGCCTCGCACTCCTTCGGCTTCACGCCTTTGACGGCTCGGGCCATCGAGGTGACATAGGCGATATCGAGGCCGGGACCGCCGAAGGTGAGGCTGGTCGTGCTTTCGACCGGAAGGCCGACGACACGGTCGAGCTTGCCCTCGGGCGAGAAGCGAACGAGCTTGCCCTCGTAGACCGACACGCTCCAGACGAAGCCTTCCGCGTCGACGGTCGCCCCATCCGGCAAGCCCTTCAGGCCCGCGTCCGGAAAGGATGAGAAGACGCGGCGGTTGGTCGCGGCTCCGGTTTCGGCGTCGTAATCGTAGCTCCAGATCTCGCGGGTATAGGTGTCCGAGAAGTAGAACGTGCGCCCGTCCGGGCTCCAGCACGGCCCATTCGAGCAGACGATGCCGTCATCGAGTTTCGCAACCCTCCCACCGGGATCAAGACGGAAGAGCCCGCAGATGGGATCGCGCTCCTCATAGTCCATGTAGCCGGCGACGAAGCGGCCCTGCCGGTCGACCTTGCCGTCGTTCATCCGGATGCGCGGCTTGCCCGGATCGGGATCAGCGAGCTTGCGGCAGGCGCCGTTGCCGAAATCGAGCGCATAGAAGCCGTCGCGGAGCGCGACGACGGCGCCGCCCGACTTGCGCAGGGCGAGCGAACCGATGTGCTCCGGCACGGCCCAGCTCTTCGGGTCGCCGCCGCGCGCGTCGCAGGAATGGACCTTGGCGCCGAGACTGTCGATCCAGAAGAGACGCTGTTCGGCGACGTCCCAAAGCGGCCCTTCGCCGAGCTCGGCATGGGCGTCGATGAGGAGCTCGATCCGCAGCATGTGTCGATCCCCGCATCAGAACGCGACGCGGTCGCCGCCCTTGAGCTCCAGGATCTCGCGCGCCTCGTCAGGGCTCGCGATCGAAAGGCCTAGGCCCTCGAGAATCTGGCGCACCGCGCGCACCTGCTCGGCGCTGCTGGTCGCGAGCCGCCCCGGCCCGGCCCAAAGCGAATCCTCGAGACCGACGCGCACGTTGCCGCCCATTGCCGCAGCTTGGGCGGCGATGGGCAGCTGATTTCGGCCGGCGCCGAGCACCGACCATTTGTACTGCTTGCCGAACAGACGATCGGCGGTGCGCTTCATGTGGAGCACATCCTCCGGATGCGGGCCGATGCCGCCGAGTATGCCGAACACGGTCTGCACGAAGAGGGGCGGCTTCACCATCCCGCGCTCGAGAAAATACGCGAGATTGTAGAGGTGGGCGGTATCGTAGCACTCGAACTCGAACCGTGTGCCGGCGTCTCCGAGCGTGCTGAGCACGAACTCGATATCCTTGTAGGTGTTGCGGAACACGAGATCGCGCGAGTTTTCCAGCGCCTGCGGCTCCCAATCGTGCTTGAACGTCTTGAAGCGGTCGAGCATCGGAAAGAGGCCGAAATTCATCGAGCCCATGTTGAGCGAGGCGACCTCGGGCTGGAACACTTCGGCGGGTTTGACCCGCTCCTGGACCGTCATATAGGGCGCGCCGCCCGTCGTCAGGTTCACCACCGCCTTGGTCGATTGCTTGATCCGCGGCAGGAAGCGCGCGAACGCCTCCGGGCTCTGGTCGGGCCGTCCCGTCTTCTCGTCGCGCGCGTGAAGATGGACGATCGCCGCGCCCGCCTCCGCCGCGCCGATCGCCGCCTCGGCGATCTCATCGGCGGTCACCGGCAGATAGGGCGACATCGACGGCGTATGGATCGCGCCGGTGACTGCGCAGGTGATGATGACCTTGTTGCTCGACGCCATTGCGGTCTCCTTTGATGACTCAGTTTCTTCACAGCGCTTCGACGTTTCCGTCCACGCCGATGGCTTGGCCGGAGATATTGCGGCCGGCGGGCGAGACGAGATAGGCCACCGTAGCGGCGACGTCATCGGCCGTCACCATGCGGCGCAGCGAGACGCGATCGAGATAGGTCTTCTCCATCGCCTCGTAGGTGACGTTCATCTGCTTGGCGCGCGCGGCGATCACGCCCGTCATGCGCGGCCCCTCGACAATCCCAGGAAGGATCGCGTTTACACGGATGTTGGCGGGGCCCAGTTCCTTGGCGAGGCTCTGGGTCAGGCCGATGACGCCCCATTTCGCGGCCGAATAGGGCGTGCGGAACGCGTATCCGAAACGTCCCGCCGCCGAGGACAGATTGACGATCGCGCCGCCGCCTGCGCTTTTAAGCATCGGCACCGCGTAGTGGGCGCAAAGGAATTGGCCGGTCAGGCAGACGTCGATCGTCCGTTGCCAATCCTCGGGACGGATCTCCTCGACGCCGCCCGTCGGTCCCGCCACCCCCGCATTGTTGATGAGGACGTCGAGGCCGCCGAGCGACTTCTCCACCTCGGCGAAAAGGCGTGACACGTCGTCGTCCGACGCGACGTCCGCCTTGGTCGCGCCGGCGTCGCCATGGGCGCCGCGAAACTCGGCGAGAAAATCGTCGGACACGTCGCAGATGTGCACGCGCGCCCCCCTGGCGATGAGCAGGTCGCTGATCGCGCGGCCGATCCCGGAGGCGCCGGCCGTGACCAGAACCCGCAACCTCTCGGGAAGGGCGAATACGTCGGTGGATTCGCTCATGAAGCGCTCCCTTCTGCTCAACCCCGCTTGTCGCGCAGCGCCATTACCGCAGCGAGGACAACGAGGCCGAAGAGGATGGTCCGGGTCGCATAGGGAAGCGTCGTGCCCGCGAGCAGCGTCTGCAGCGCCGTCAGGAGCAACGCGCCGCCGAGCATGCCAAGATAGCTGCCGCGGCCGCCGGTGATGAGGGCGCCGCCGATCACCACGACGGCGATCGACGGCAGCAGGTACTCGTCGCCCATGCCGAGGCTCGCTTGTCCGGAGAAGCCGGTCAGCAGGATCCCGACAATCGCCGAGCACAGGCCGGACAGCATGTAGACGCCGATCAGCGTCTGGCTGACCGGCACTCCGGAGAGCGCCGCGACTCGCTCGCCGTTGCCGATCGAGTAGACGCGGCGGCCGAAGGCCGTGCGGCCGAGCAGCAGAACAGCGACGACGACGAAGAGGGCGATGAACACGACGACGGGCGTGACGATGAACTCGTGGTCCGTCATGAACCGCCTGAGGAGCGGCGAGGAAAAGCCGTCGGGAGTGCCATTGGAGTAGACGAGGGCGGCGCCTTGCAGGATCCCGTTGACGGCGAGCGTCATGACGATCGGCGAGACGCCGAGGAGGACGATGCCGGCGCCGTTGACGAAACCCACCGCGAGGCCGACGAAGAGCGCAACCGGCAACGCATAGAGAAGCGCGGCGTCAGATCCCTTGACCAGTCCGGCGAGCAAAATGCCGCTAAGTCCGATGGTCCAGGGCACGGAGAGGTCGAGGCCGCCCGTCAGAATAACGGTCCCCTGCCCGAGCGCAAGCACCGCCAGGAACGAAGAGAGGACGACCAGCGAATTGTAATAGGACCAGTTTGTCAGCGCGTGGCCGAGCGTCGCTTGCGTCGCAAGAACCACCAGGACGAAGCAGACATAGGAAGGCAGAGCGAAGCGTAGCGCTTCCGCATTGCGGACGAGAATGTTGGGCGTCGCAGAACCGGCGGCGCGCGCCGGCCTGTCGAAGGCCGGCAGGCGGAGACGCCGGGCGTCCGCTGAGCGCTGGGACGGGAGGTCCCCTCTCGCGCGCGCCCTCGTCCTGAGTACGACATGGCGGATGTGCCGGGCGAGCGGCGAGCCTGGCCGCAGATCCGCAGCGAGGACCGCGAGAATGAGGATCGACCCTTCCGCAACGGTCGAATAATAGGCCGACACATTGAGGACGAGGAGGATGTTGACCACCATCATCAAAATGTAGGCGCCGAAGACCGAGCCAAGCGGACCGCCGCGTCCTCCGCCGAGCGTGGTTCCGCCGACGACGACGGCGGCGAACATCTGAAGCAGCATCGGGTTTCCGATCAGCGGATCGGCCGATCCCGTCTGCGAGCTGATGAAGACGCCGGCGAGGCCATAACAGCCGCCGCCCACGACGAAGACCATGAACTGCACCCTGCGCGTCGGCACGCCGACCGCACGCGCCGATTCGACGTCGCTGCCGACCGCGTAGAGGGCGACGCCAAAGTTGGTCCGCTTGACCCAGGCCCACGCCGCCAGAACCAGGAGGATCAGCAGCACCGGCTTCGGCAGGACGCTCGGAACCGCGTCGCCGAGCAAGAGGTCGCTGAGCGCCGGGGAAACCTGCCCGCCGGGCTTGTCCATGATCAGCAGGGTCACGCCCTGGAGAATGAACATGGTCGCGAGCGTCACCACGATCGGCTGCATGCGCAGGACGGCGACGAAGAAACCGTTGAAGGCGCCGCACGCCATCCCGATCCCGACGCCCGCGGCGACGACGGCGAGCGGCGACAGCGACGGGTTCTGGAGGCTCGAAGCGAGCGCGACATTGACGAGCGAGATCGCCGCGCCAGCCGAGAGATCGAAACCGCCCGACAAAATGACGATGGTCTGGCCGATCGCTGCAAGGGCGAGCGGGGCCCCGCTCGCTGCGAGCTGCGAAAGGTCGTAGTAGGTGAGCCGGACCGACCCGATGCTGGCCACGGTCGCAAGCAGCACGAGGAAGACTGCGACGGCGATCAAAAGCCGCCTCTCCCGCGCCAGACGCTTGAACGGTGAGGGCGCGGCGAGGAGTTCGCGCGAGTGGGTCGCTGCGGTCGCCATCGTCACGCCGCCCTCCGCGGCACGGCCTCGGCGCCCAGCGCGGCGCGCAGGATCGCCTCTTCCGACAGCTGATCCGCCGGAATCTCCGAGACGATCCGGCCGGCGTAGCAAACGAGCGCGCGATCGCAGAGATAGACGAGCTCGGGAATTTCGGTCGAATGAAGGAGAACCGCTCCGCCCGCGTCCGCATAGGCGCGAATGAGACGATAGAGTTCGTTTTTGGTGCCGACGTCGATGCCGCGGGTCGGATCGAACAGCAGCAGGACACGGCTCTCGGCGAGCAGCCACTTGGCGATGGCGATCTTCTGCTGGTTGCCCCCGGAAAGCGCTCCGACGCGCGTCCACAACGCCCGGCGATCCACGTCGACCCGCTCGAATATCGCTTCGACCGCCGCGGTCTCGCGAGCGACGTCGATAAGCGGCCCACGGGTGAACCGGTCGATCACCGGCAGGGACGCGTTGTGCATGCCGCTCAACGTCAGCGACAGCGCCTCGGTCTTGCGGTCCTCGGGGACGAGGCTGATGCCGATGTTGGCGCGCACCGCGTCCGTCGGCGAGGTGATCACGATCGGCTCGCCATCGACCCGGAGACGTCCCGCCGTCACGTCGGCCATGCCGAAGCACGCGAGGAAAAGATCGAGTTGCCCCATGCCCTGAAGGCCGGCGACCCCCAGAATCTCGCCGGCCCGCAGGCTGAACGAGGCGTCGCGGAGCTTGCCGGAAGTCGAGATGCGCTCGGCGGCGAGCACCTCGGCGCCGAAGCCCGGCCGGTCTTTGGGCCGGGGCGGGAACGCATGGGAAAGCGCGCGCCCGGCGATCATGCGGATGACCTCGTCGTCGGGGTAGGACGCGACCGGACCGGTCGCGATATGCCTGCCGTTGCGCAGCACCGTCATCGTGTCGCAGAAGGCTCTCACCTCCCGCAGGCGATGCGATATGAACACGATCGTCACGCTCTCGGCACAGAGCCGCTCGATGATTCCGCCGAGCCACTCGACGTCGCGTCCGGTGAGAGTCGACGTCGGCTCGTCGAGCAGAAGGATGCGCGGCTTCCGGAACAGTGCCCGGGCGATTTCGATCTTTTGCTGGACCGCGAGGTCCAGTTCGCCGATCTCGTCGTCCAGCCGCACATCTCTCATGCCGAGCGCGTCGAAATGCGCGGCGACCAGCGCCCGCGCCTGACGGCGGCGAATCATTCCGCTTGGCCCGACCTGACCGCGCGGCAGCAGCATGTTGTCGAGAACCGTCAGGTCGCCGACCAACGTCATTTCCTGGAACGCGGTCTGGATTCCGCGAGCTTGGGCGTCCCGCGGCGAGGAGAAGCGCGCGTCCTCGCCGAACAGGCGCAAGCTTCCCGAGTCGGGCTGGGTGAGACCGGAAAGCAACTTCACGATCGTTGATTTGCCGGCGCCGTTCTCGCCGAGCAGCGCATGAACGGCGCCCTGCGCGATGGAGAAGGAGGCGTCGTCGACCGCGATCGTCGCGCCGTAGGCTTTCCGCGCGTGCTCGACGGAGATCGCCGGGACGCCCGCTGCGCCTGGATGAGTCGTGTCTGACACGGACGACCTCGCGGTCGAAAAGCAAGACGAGGCGCCCGGCGAACCGGACGCCGCTTCCTTCCGATCAGGGTTCAGGCTGGCCTACGAGAGCGGCCTGCAATCCGATTTCCGGCGTCTCGGGCGAATAGATCGAGGCGAACCAGCCGGGATTGGGCACCAGCGCAGGCGGGAACGCGTTGCAGCCTTCCTTCATCTCGGCCCACGACCCCTCCTTGCAGTACTTGATCGTGTCGTTGGTCACGAGCGGCAACGGCAAGGTGATGCGCTTCGGGACGTCTTTGCCCTCGAGCTTTTCGACCGCGAGCTTCAACGCATATCCGCCCGCATAGGGGGGCGAAGCATACGAGATGCGCGGCGCCCCCATTGGGGCGTAGGTGGCGTTGGCCCCCTCGACCTCGGTTCCTGCCGGAAGCATCTGGATGCGGCCCCCGTTGGAGCCTTCGCCGGCGCAAGGCTTGAGCTGGTCGGGCTTCTTGCCGGCCTCGATCTGCATGGTGTTGGCCGTGTAGCAGCCGACCTGCATCCAAAGGCCGTCGATCTGGTCCCAGTTCCGCGTGGCGAGAATCTTCGAGAGCTCCGTCCGGGCCACGGCCTGGCTCCACATGCCCACCGCCTCGGCGTCGATCTTGATGTCTGGATACTTGGCGAAAACTTCCTTGGCCGCCTTGGTGCGCAAGGTGTCGACCGACGTCCCGGGAACGCCGGTGATCATCACGATATCGCCTTTGCCGTTGAGCTTCTTGGCGAGCCACTCTGCGGTCACGCGTCCCGCTTCTTCCTGGTCGATCGAGACGTTATAGGCGCACGGCTCGGTGATCTGGGCGTCATAGGCGATGATCATCACGCCCTTGTCGCAGGCGTTCTTGACCGCGTTGTTCAAGGCCGTCGGAGAGATCGGATAGACGATGATCGCCCGGGCGCCCTGCTGCACCATGGCGTTGATCTGCTGAATCTGACGCTGCGCATTCGGACCGGCGACCTGCACCTGAAGGTCGACCTTATCGGCAAAGTCCTTGTGCGCGGCCATGGCTTTGACCATGTTGGCCGCTTCGGCCTGCCAGTCGTTGCCGATGTAGCTCATCGACAGAAAAATCTTGAATTTCTTGTCGGCGGAGTGCGCGCCCCCGCCGCAGCCAAAGCTGCCCGCCAGAACGGCGGCGCCGGCGCAGGCGAGCCATTTTCGCAATCTGCCCTTCATAGCTGTCCTCCCACATCGTCCCTATTGGACGGACCGTTATTGCACTTTTTGCAGCAAACGTGTCGGCCTTGTGATCATAGATCAATGATCATAAGCTTGGCAAGATTGCGACAGGCGGCGGCCTCAAGGGACAGGCTGCGACCGGCTGCAGGCCCGCGAAATGGAACGAAGGGTATGAGCGATACGCTTTTGAGGGCGGGGCTGCCGGTCGCTCGGGTCCCGCGAAACACGATGCAGGATCAGGTTTTTCGGCAGCTTTGCGAGCTGATCCTGAACGGCGAGATCGCGCCGGGGCAGCTCATCACCATTCAGGCGCTCGCCGACGCGTTCGGCGTCAGCGCCATGCCTGTGCGAGAAGCCCTGCAACGGCTGACCGCTGCGCGCGTGCTGACGGTCATCTCGGGCCGCTCGATTGGCGTTCCGCCCCTTTCCGGGGAGCGCCTTGCCGACCTCAGGCGGGTGCGGGTCGAAGTGGAGTCGATCGCCGCCGTGTGGGCGACCCCGAACCTTGGAGACGCCGAATTCAAGCATCTGGACGAATGCGTCGGAGCGATGGACGAGGCGGTCCGCCGCGGCGATAACAAGCAATACCTGCGCTGGAACCGCGCGTTCCATTTCGGCGTCTACGGCGCGGCGCGCTCTGAAGCGCTGCTCGCGATCATTGAGACCTTATGGCTGCAGATCAGCCCGTACTTTCACCTTCTCCACGCGTCCGGAAACTATTTTGTGGCGAACAAGCAGCACCAACTCATGCTCGCCGGGCTTCGCGCGCGCGATGAATTGGCGGTCAGCCGGGCGCTGCGAGACGACATCGAAGCTGCCTATCGGGTGTTTGCCTCTCTGCTCAGCGCCGAGATGGCGCAGTGAGGGCGCTTGAGGCTCTGCGGAGGGTTTCGCGACCGCGCCATTCTCCGGGGCGTCGCGCATCAGATCGAGAGAGGCCCGCGTCGGGCCGTCCTGTCGAATGTCCGGATCGCCGCTTTAAGCCGGTCTCCCCGCGCCGGTCATCTGCGGCGCGAGGCCTCTCCCCATGGGGTCAGTGCAGGCTGACGGTCTGCAGTTCGTGCTCCCAGGCGTTGGCGATGGCTGCGTCGCGGGAGTCGGTCAGCATGATCGGCGAGCCATCGGCGCCGAGCAGGGCGAATAGTTTTACCCCCGGGCGAAGCGCGGGCGCCTTAGGAAAGAGACGCGCGACGTCTTCCGAATTGATTGCCTTCACATAGGCGAGCGCCCCGTCGCCGAGGTGCGCGAATTCCTGAGGCGTCAACCCCAGCGCCTTTTCCGTTGCATTGGTCGTTGCATTGGTCATTGTGTCCCTCCTTCTCGGCGGCCCGAAACCCCGCTCGGGACGCCAACGGTCAGTCGCGCGTCGAAATCTGAATCTTTCGCACGGTCCGTTCCGGCTGCGGCCGGGCTAGATCGATCGAAAGCATGCCCTGGGCCAGATCGGCCCCCAGCACCTGCATGCCCTCGGCGAGCAGGAAGCTTCGCTGGAACTGCCGCGCGGCGATGCCGCGATGCAGAAACTCCGGCGTCTTGTCCTCCTGCTGGCGGCCGCGGATGGTGAGCTGATTCTCCTCGATCGTGACCTCGATCTGATCGCGCGCGAACCCCGCCACCGCCAAAGTGATGCGCAGTTTTTCCGGCTCGCCGCCTGCCGCGGCGATGCGCTCGATGTTGTAGGGAGGATAGCCGTCCCCGGCCGACTTCGACACCTTGTCGAGCGCGCGCTCGATATCGTCGAAGCCGAGCAGAAAGGGCGAGCTCAACGCCGTCACACGCACCATGGAAGCCCCTCGAGGCGCTTCACGGGACCTAAGGACCTTCATCGGAAGCGCCCCGGCCGCGTTGCTGTCAATTCCGGTCGGCGGCCCCGAATGCGAACGCGAGCCCGCCTTCCGGAAAACGATATAGGTCCGCGATCGGACCGTTCAAGGCCGGCGCCCACAGCCCTTCGGCCTACACGGCGTGTCGGCGCATCCTGAGAATTCTGGTAAAAGGCTGCGCTGAAATCCTGAATCAATGGTTGATTCGCGGATTTGGGCAAAGGGGCTGCGCCGAAGCCAGAGAACGCGAACGAACGACAGACGAGCCAGGGCGCCGCGCGCCGCCCGTTCGCCGTTTCCGTTCATAGCGCTGTTCGTTGCGGTTGATCGGCGGCATCGATCAATTTACAGAGACTTTTTCGGTGAGGGATCGATGACGATTTCCGACGAAGACGTTCGCAACGCCTATCGGTTTATTCTCGGACGCATGCCGGAGAGCGAGGATGTCGTCCGAGGCCACCGGGAATCTCATCGGTCCATCGCCGATCTGAGAACCACGTTTCTGGGGTCCCCGGAATTCCGAAACCAGGGGTTCACATCCGCCGGTCCATTTCTCGCTTTCGAGCCGCCGCCGCATGTCGACATCGATGCGGATCCGTCGACAATCAGAGCGATGCTCGCGCGAACCGCCTCCTACTGGGCCAGGGTTGGCAAGGCCGAGCCGTACTGGTCAATGGGAGCGGGCGAGAAGTTTCTCGTGAGCCAATGGAGCGACAATCAAGGTGAATTCTACAGATCGGGAAACGACGACAGGGATCTTGTCGTCGCCCTTCTCCGACGCGTCGGTCGATCTCCAAAAGACGTCAAGCGCGTCATCGAATACGGCTGTGGGGTCGGGCGGAGCACGATCCCCTTGGCGCGCACATTCGCAAGCGTAGCGGGGATCGACATTTCGTCGTCCCATTTGGACCTCGCCATGCGATACGCCAGCGCCGAAAGGATGGGCAACATCGAGTTTCTGCTGACGACTCCCGACGATCTGATGCCCACGAAAGAATATGACCTGTGGTTCTCGCGTGCGGTCCTTCCGCACAATCCCCCGCCTGTTATTGGCGCTATACTCGCGGAGACGTTCAAGCGATTGGAAGCCAACGGAACGGCAATTGTTGTCCTTCCGACTTACATCAGCGGATATTCCTTCCATCTGGATGAATATATGAGCGAGACCAGTCGTGAGCTGCGCGAGCTGGATGGCTTGCTCGCGCGAGGCTTGGACGATGGGAACGCTGCTCGGCAAGTCGTTCGGCTGGCGGAACGTCACGCGATGCCGGCGCATGCCGTGCTGAAGATTGCTCGCGACCAGCATTGCTGGCTGATGGACGTCCACGAAGAGCCCGGACACCCCGACGAAATTCTCCATGTCTTCACGTTTGGGAAAACCTAGCGGCGGCTCGCGTTCGGCGCCAATTGACCGGCGCAAGGAATGGCCGCTCTCCGGCGACGATCGCCACAAACTCCCGCTGCCTCCACCATACTAACAACGAGATCATGTTGGCGTTTGCTCATTCCGTGCTGAGGAAACAGAATCGCGAGAAGGATGACGAATTATCCGAGGTCACCGTGTGGTTAGTCTTTGGGGACGCGGTTCCGCCAAATGGCGTATACGCCGCCTTGCCTAAAAGACTTCGCACAAAACGAGGTCGTTAAGCTACAGGCATCAGCCTCCGACACTGTTGCGCGGGTGCTTCATTGGGATAAGGGACGTGGTGTCAAACGGCAGCGAAGTGGACGTTACAAGCGAGGAACATGGAAGTGACGAGACGGAGATAAGTCGCGAGCACGTGATCCAATGTTACAGAACCATTCTCAAGCGGGACCCGGAAAACGAGGAGGTCATTCAGACTCACTTGTCGGATACGAATTCGCTTTGGCGTCTCATTGAACGCTTCATCTATTCAGAAGAAGTCAAAAAAAGATTAGGAGATTCTGACGCAACGAGACACGACGTTATTCAGTGCTACAAGCGAATGCTAAAACGTAATCCTGAAAGCGAGTCGGCGATTCAACATCACCTGTCCGAAAGGGCGACGCATTGGGAACTTGTTAGCCGAATTGTCGATTCGGAGGAGCATAAGAATTATGCGGTAAATATAAGCGCGATGTCGCTCCTGAAATGCATCGGCCGCAGACAGTTAGCAAATTATTTTGGGGATAGGGACAAATATATTTGCTTTTTCCATCACTACTCTTATCTGGCCGGCGCGATGTCGCCGAGCGCATTTCAAACGATGCTGAAAGAAGACGTGTGTTTATTTAATTGGAGTCGGGAAGCCAACGCCTACACAGTTACATTTCAATCTAACAGAGAGCTAGATAATGAAGGAGAGGTCCTTCTCCAATTTAATACTGGAAGTAAAGCAATATATAGCCTTGCTTTTTCCATTGTACCCGGGCATGTACTTGGAATATATGAAGAACAACATGTGATATTGGTCTCACGACTACAGGGAAAGGTAGGGCATTTTCCGGAAATACGTCTAGCGACAAAACAAATGGGCGAAGTCGCCCCGCAAGCAGTTCTCATTGCCGTACTGCAGGGCATCGCTCTGGCGATTGATATTCGGACCGTCGCAGGCGTAGCCGCCACCAATCAGCTTTCATTTGAACAGAGCGGAGATGAACTGCTCGAACGAGCGTACGATCATTTTTTCCAATCCGTTGGGGCGACCGGGCCAAGCGAAGGCTTCTATTTCTTCGAGGTCCCCTTGCCGGAAAAGCCGATAGGACCCGGGCATCGGGGGCGCAAGCAGTGGAAACGCGAGTTCAAGAAGGAAATAACGAACGCAACGCGCATCACATGGCGCGATACGATCAGCTTCGATCGCAGCGAAGCCGTCCCGGCTCAAGGTCAGGACGAGTCTGAAATGCCGGCCCGCGCGCTGCGCTGAACGACCCCCGCGGCTCTTCGGCTGTTCACGAAAATCGATGTTAAGACGTTGCCTGAAATCCTGAATTCATCGTTGATTCGCCGGGCGGGAGCCTAAAGGGCGGGTTCATCTGGGCCATGGGCAGAATGGCGATCGGCAGACTCGGAACCAAGCGTCAGTGCCCGGCTTGCGGCGCCAAATTCTACGATCTCGGCCGCAAGCCGGCGACCTGCTCGCGCTGCGGGGCCAAGGTCGAGCCGAAAAAGGCGAAGCCTTCGGTCAAACCTGACGAGGCGAAGGCCGCAAAAGCCGCTAAAAGCGCTCCGGACGCACCGAATGAACCTGTCGCGCCGCCGCCGCCTCCCGCGCCGCCGGCGGTTGCCAAGATGCCGCGCGCGCGCGAATGGACGCGCGAGCAGGCGGAGGCGATCGACAGGGTCGGCCGCTGGCTGAAGGACGGCGACCCCCCGGTGTTCCGCCTGTTCGGCTACGCCGGGGTCGGCAAGACGACGCTCGCGCGCCATGTGGCCGAGGCGGCCGCGGGCGAAACGGCCTTCGCCGCCTTCACCGGCAAGGCGGCGATGGTGATGCGCGCCCACGGCTGCTGGGACGCGACCACCATCCACGCCCTCATCTACCGGGCGAGCGAGGGCGCCGACGGCGCCCCGACCTTCACCCTCAACGAGGACGGCCCGGCGTCGCGGGCGAGCCTAATCGTGATCGACGAATGCTCGATGGTGGACGCCGAGCTCGCGCGCGACCTCTTGTCGTTCGGCAAGCCGATTCTGGTGCTTGGCGACCCGTTCCAGCTCCCGCCGGTCAAGGGCGGCGGCTACTTCACCGAGCACGCGCCCGACGTGATGCTGACCCAGATCCACCGTCAGGCCGAGGACAACCCGATCATCCGCCTGTCCCAGATCGTGCGCGGCGGCGGCGAATTGAAGGACGGCTCTTACGGCGAAAGCCGCGTCATCCGCCGCGCCGCCATTGACGCCGCGCAGGTTCTCGCCGCCGACCAGGTCTTGGTGGGGACGAACCGCACGCGGCGCGCCTATAACCAGCGCATCCGCGACCTCAGCGGCTTCAAGGAGCCGCTGCCGGTCGCCGGGGACCGGCTGGTGTGCCTGCGCAACGACAAGACCAAGGGCCTGATCAACGGGGGCTTATGGCGTGTCGAGGCGCTGGGCGGCGTGGTGAAGGACTTCGTCCGCCTGACCGTCCGCTCTGAGGACGAGGGCGCGGCGAAGTCGGTCAAGGTCGCGGTGCTGAAGGCGTTCTTCGAGGGGACCGAGGCCGAACTCGCCTATCCGATCCGGCGCGAGTCCGACGAGTTCGACTACGGCTATGCGCTGACCGTCCACAAGGCGCAGGGCTCGCAGTGGGACGCCGTGCTTCTGTTCGACGAAAGCTACGCCTTCCGCGAGCACCGGGCGCGGTGGCTGTACACCGGCCTGACGCGGGCGGCGAAGCGGCTGACGATCGTGCGCTGAGTAGCCCGGGGGCGAAAGTCGACGCCGCCTTCGCCTTGCCGCGCCTGATCGATTCCGTTATCTGTACGCCCTTTAGGGGCTGTCTCGGGGCCGGCCATGCTCACTCGACGAGAAACGTTCAGATTTGCGCTGACGGCCGGGGCCGGGGCGCTCGCCGCAAGCGGCGGGAGCATGGCGCTTGCGGCGGATGCGACGGTCACGTTGCCGATAGCCAATGGCGAGCGCCCGCTCGTGGCCTATCCCGGGAAGCAGCCGCTCATCCGCCTCACGACTCGTCCGCCGCAGCTCGAGACGCCGTTCAGCGTGTTCGACGAGGGGCCGATCACCCCGAACGACGCCTTTTTCGTCCGGTACCACCTGGCCAATATTCCGCTCTCCATCGACCCGGACGCATACCGGCTGACGGTCGGAGGCGAGGTCGACAATCCCCTTTCGCTGTCGCTTCACGATCTCAAGACCGACTTCGAGCCGGTCGAAGTCGTCGCGGTCAATCAATGTTCCGGCAACGGGCGCGGCTTCTTCAATCCGCGCGTCGCGGGCGGACAACTCACCAACGGCGCGATGGGCTGTGCGCGCTGGAAAGGCGTTCCCCTGAAAGCGCTTCTGGCAAAGGCGGGAGTCAAGCCTGGCGTCGTGCAGGTCTCGTTCCAGGGTCTGGACCACCCGGTCCTGACGCCGGCCTTCGTCAAGGCGCTCGACATCGACCATGCGCGCGACGGAGAGGTCATGGTCGCCTATGCGATGAACGACGAGGACCTGCCTTGGCTCAACGGATTTCCTGTGCGGCTGGTCGTTCCCGGCTATTACGGGACC
>NZ_JBKQOT010000627.1:0-2582 GCF_052145395.1 Roseiarcus sp. | reverse complement strand
TCTGAGGCATTTCTGTGGTGCCTGAAACTCGCAACCCCCTAATTATTAAATTCATGAAGGCTGCGCGAGTTCAATTCTTCGACGGTAACCCATTTGTCGGAACGGAGATTCCCAATAGCCGCTCCGCCTCTTCCAGCACCTTCGGGTCGAGCGGGCGCGGATCCAGCGCCACGTTCTTGGAAAGACGATCGGCCATGATGCGCAACGCGGCGAGCCGGCCGTACGGCTTGTCGTTGGTGGGGATCAGATGCCAGGGCGCCTGGCGCGTCGAGGTCTTCTGCAACATGTCCTCGATCGCCGCCTCGTATTCCTGCCGATGGGCGCGGTTGCGGAAATCCTCGTAGGACAGTTTCCAACGCTTGAGCGGATCGGTGAGCCTACTACGAAATCGGCGCAACTGTTCGTCTGCAGTGATGTGCAGGAACAGCTTTATAAGCCGCGTATCGTCAGCGATCAGAATGCGCTCGAAGTCGTTGATCTCGTCGTAGGCCCTTTGCCATTCGGCAGGCGTGGCGAAACCCTCGACGCGCTCGACCAGGACGCGGCCGTACCAGGAACGGTCGAAAACGACGATCTGGCCATGGTGCGGCAGGCGCTCCCAAAAGCGCTGGAGGTAATGCAATGCTTTCTCCCGCTCGGTCGGCGCGGAGATCGAGTGCACCTTGAAGCTGCGCGGATCGAGCGCCCAGCCCAGCCGGCGAACGATGCCGCCCTTGCCGGCAGTGTCCCAACCTTCGAGAACGATGACAGCGCGATGGGGCGTCCCGAGATAGGCCTGCTGAACGCATTGAAGCGTTTCTTGAAGCTCCTCGAGACGGCGCTCGTAGTCGGCGAACTCGACCTTCAGGAAGTGCTGAATGTCGGAAAGTCTCGGACGTCTGGAAACAACAAAGTCTGCGGTCTTCATGAGCTGCGGAGCCTCCCCTGGCGGTTTCGTACCGCAGCGACTTGAGATGGGTGAGCACGTTGTTCGCGACGGCCTTCTCTGACTAGGTGAATTCGAAAAGCCGCTGCGCAATACTTCGGCGAGGCTCGCGGTCATGGGGACAGCGCCGGGGTCTTGTCGAACCAGGGCTTGGTCGCCTCCAACCGGGCCGCAAGACGGAATAGGGTCGCTTCGTCGCCGAAGGGCGCGCTGAACATCACGCCGATCGGGAGGCCGCTTTCGCTCCAATGCAGCGGGACCGTCATGCTCGGTTGGCCCGTCATGTTGAAGAGCTGCGTAAACGGGATGAACTCGACGAGCGCCCGGCGATAAGCCTCGATGTCCGGATTGTCCGTGCGCAGCGTGCCCAGGGAGACCGGCGGCTTCGCCAGGGTAGGGCTCAGGATCATATCGTAGGTCTCGTGGAACCCGGCCATACGTCGGCCTTGACGATGAATGCTCTGTATAGCGGCCGGATAGGTTTCGACGTTGAGTGTCGCGGCAAAAGCGACGGCGTTCCAGGTGACGGGGTCCACGACGTCGGGCGTCAGTTCCGGGCCAAGCTCCTCGACGCGCCGCCGCACCGTCAGGGAGACGTTGCTCGCGACCAGCACCCAGAGCGCGTAGCCGAGCTCGTCCCATGACCCGGGAAGATCCGCCTCTTCGACACGATGCCCAAGGCTTTCGAGCAGGGCGGCGGCTTCGTTCAGCGCACGCAGGCATTCCGCATCGACCGCCATGCCCGACATCGGGCGCCGCTGCAGCGCGATACGCAGTGGCTTCGGCTCCACGCCGAGCTCGAAAAGATAGGGCCGCTCCGGAGGCGGCGCATGATAAGGATCGCCCGGAGCCGGCCCCTCCGTCGCGTCGAGCATTGCGGCGCTGTCGCGCACCGAACGCGACAGCACGTGATGGGTGGAAAGGCTGCCCCAGCCCTCTCCTATTAAGGGACCAAGCGGCGTTCGCGCGCGGGTCGGCTTCAGCCCGAACAGTCCGCAGCAGGACGCGGGGATACGGATCGAGCCGCCGCCGTCGCTCGCGTGCGCCAGGGGAACAATGCCGGCTGCGACCGCAGCCGCCGCGCCACCCGACGATCCGCCCGCGGTTCGCGTTGTGTCCCATGGGTTGCGCGTCGCGCCCGTGAGGCTCGTCTCCGTGGACGGCGCGAGCGCCAATTCCGGCGTCGTCGTCTTGCCGAAGATAACGACGCCGGCGCGGTGGAAACGCTCGGTCAGCGTCGAATCGACTTCGGCGAGCGGCGCGTCGACGAAGAGGCGCGAGCCCTGCTTCGACCGTGTCCCCTTCATGGCCGTGGCGACGTCCTTCAAAAGGAAAGGCACGCCTGCGAAGGGAGCGCCGGCGTCGAGGCTTGCGAGGGAAGCGCGACCCTCGTCATAGAGCTTCTGTGAGAGCGCGTTGATCTTCGGATCGATCCGCTCTGCCGCGTCGATCGCGGCCTCCAGCAACTCGGGGGCGGACGCCTGTCCAGAGCGCACCAGTTCGGCGAGTCCTAGCCCGTCGTATGCCTGGTACTGTTCGAAGGGGATCACGGAACGGCTCCGACGACCTCGAGTGTTCGTGAACTCACAAAGCTTGAGTAGTTGGACTGAAATAACAGCCTCGTCAAGGCGAGTAATCAGGCCTGCAAACGTGTAGG
>NZ_JBKQOT010000626.1:0-4267 GCF_052145395.1 Roseiarcus sp. | reverse complement strand
CACGAAAATGTCAATGACGAGCGGGCGCATCGAGCCGCCCGACGGGTCATAGGGCCAGATCGCTCCATTCGGCAGGCGGAACAGCACCGAGCCCCGTTCCCATGGCGAGATCGTATGCGACCACGGCAGGAGGGGCATCGCCTCCCCGATCGGAGCGAGCGACGGGTTGGCGGTCGAGGCGAGCGCGAGGCCCGGCACGGAGCTCATCACGCCGTCGAGCGGATCACCCGCCACGCGCGCGATCTTGCAATTGCCCCAGCCCTCGATCCTTTGCGCCAGTGTCGAGGCGCGCCGGCGCAGTTTCCGCGTTTCGCCGAGCGGCGCCCATGTCGCGAAGGAAGCGCGCAGCTTGACGGCGATATGGTTGTCCTGCTCACGCAACTGGCGCAGCGACGCGAAAGCGCGCTGGAGATCGCGATTGGCCGGAAAGATCGAAAGTAACGAGGCGCCGATCTCCTTGAAGGCCATGCCCGTCTTGCCGCCGCCCTCGAGAATGAACGAGCAGCGCCAAGGCAGCCGATCCTGGCCGAGCCAGCTTGCGAGCTCGACGAAGGGACGCGGATCTTCAGGCCCGATCATGAGGTCGACGCCGGCATATTCGTTCTCGCCGATCTCGACGCGCTGGCCGCCGTGAGTGATCGCGTCGATGCGGAAGAGCTGGCTGCGGATCGAGGGCCACAAGAGCCCCGACTTGTCCGGATGCCTGACCTCCTCCTCGGGCAGGCGCGGCATGACCCGGTCGCCGATCAGCGTCGGCTTCCACTTCGAGCCCGCGGTCTCGCGATAGAGCGCTTCCCGCGCGAGAACCAACGCTTCGCTGGCCGAAAGCTCGGTCGCCGCCACCTCGGCGCCGCGCAGCGCCGTCATCACCCGATTGACGAAACCGGTATGATGGGCGGCCATGATCTCGGAGCGGAGAAAGAAGCGCTGCGCGTCGCCGATGCGCGGGACCGCCTTCGCCGCCGCCGCCTTCTCCTCCTTCATCTGCTTCAGCTCTTCCCTGGTCAGCACCGCCCGGCGCGTCCAGAGCGCGAAGCACGATGTCTCGAAGCGCATCGTCTGGCTCCAGAGGCGGAGCCGCTCGTCGAGAATGTCGGTGAGATCGAGGCCGACCTCGCGGCCGACGCGCCGGCACGCCTCCATGTTGATCCGCTCGATCTCCCGCTCGGCCATGTCGGGGTCCGACAGATACCAGCCGACGATCGCGTGGCCCTTGGCTTCGAGCGCCCCCGACAGATCGAGACGCAGGCCGTTCGCGAGCTTCACGATGTCGTCGCGGGTCGCCATGCGTTTCATGCCGCCGATCCGGACGAAGGTGCAGTAGTCGCCCTGCTTCGTGACGAGCGCGTCGCCGTGCGTCGTCTCGACGTCGCAATAGCCCGCGAGCGGCTGCTTCAGCGCGAGCGAGAGGCTCGCGAGCAGACTCGACACGATCCCCACCATCGAAAACCTCCAGTCTCTTCGCGAAAAGGACGGGCGCGCTTCAGGCGGCGATCACTCGGGGATAGACGTCCTCGCCGGCGACGAAGAATCTTCCCCGCGACCACAGCCTCAATCCGCCGAGCCGCTTGGCGCGCTCGGCATAGAGCTTCGGCTCCGCCCGCAGGAGCGCCTGGCCGAGCACGCGGGGCGACGCGGTCCCGAATCGCGCCTCGGCCTCGACGCTTCGCATCTCGATCGCCCGGATCGCCTCGAGCGCGGGGTTCGGATGATCGCCGCTGGTCACGGAGAAGGGAGACGCTGCGAAATAGAGGGCGCCCTCGTCGGCGAGCAGCCTATGGGCTCTGTTGGCGAGCGCGTTGAGCGCGCTCTGCGTCATCTCCGGGAGCCAGATCAGTACGGCTTCCTCGGCGATTGTCTCGCGCTCGAGATGGCGAACGAGAGAGCACGGGGCGCAGGACGCCTCGTCCCGCCCTTCTGCGAGGCGAACCCCGCAGAAGGGACAGGAGCGTCGTGTCGCGCCGCCCGGCGGTTCGCTTTCGCAAACGGAAAGAACGAGCGGCTCGAGACGCATCGGATCCTGTCCCCGCGCCTGTTACTGGAACGTCACGACGCCGGCGGTGTTTGAAATCGAGGCCGCCGTGCCGGTGGCGGTTTCGGCCGCCTTGTTGATCCACGAGCCGCCGGTGACGAGGAGGCAGCAGAGGACGAGACCGGCGGCGCCGGCCGCAACCTTGCCCGCTTCCCGGTTCACGGGCTGACGCGACTGCCACAGGAACCACGCGCCGGCGACGAAGCAGATCAGCGCCCCCACGTACATCGCGGTCGAAGCCGCGGTGCCGCCGGCGGTCGAGAACTCCTGCGCCATCGTGCCGATCTGGGCGCCGATGGTGCCCCCGGCCGCCTGCGCGAACGAATGGGCGCTGGCGACGACGAGCGCGCCGCCGAGCGCCGAGGCGCGCAGCAGCAAACGACGAATCTTCAGCGAACGCTTTCTCATGAGGTTTGACTCCTGACGTTGACGACGAGGGCTCTCACGGGTCCCGTCCTGCCCTCGACGCCGAGACTCGTTCCCGCCTGCGCGAACGGAGATCAAAAAAACGCGGCGGCTGGAAAGAACTTTCGGGCGGGCCCGGTGCAATCGACCGGGGCGCTCGCGGCGCAGAACTCAAGAGGATCCCCGCCACTGCCCCAACGCCGCGGGTCGCCCCCTGACGTTTCCGGGCGACGCCCAGCGCCTGCCTCTGCCCTCAGACGAACATCGCGATCAGCGCGTTGGTGATGGCGAGAATGTTGATCAGCATGATCCCGAACACGAACTGCACGACGCAGCCCATCTGGCTCCGGTTCGCCTGCCCGCTGACGACAGAACGCCAGCTCATGAGCGCGAAGAACACGACCATGGCTCCGAAACTCTGGAAGAACGCCTGGAACAGCGTCACGACATTGACCAGCGTCGCGCTCGGCGTCGTCCCCAGCAATGTCGAGGCGTCGGGCGCGCTCGGCGGCGCGTAGCTCGAAAGCGCCGAGATCGAGGCGGTCACGCCCGACCCGGCGGTTGCGAGCGCCATGTTCAGGACCTTGTCAAAACTTGCGAACGCTCCCGACAGGACGAGCGACAGGACCGGAATCCACGGACGCCCTTCGAACGGGTTTCCGGGCTGCGACTGCATCCAGAAGCCCCAGGCGGCGAACAGGAAACACCAGAGCGACGCCAGATAGGCGAAGGTCGGGATCAGAGTGGCGAGGGCCTCGCCGATCTGGCTCGCAAAATCGACAAGCCCTTGCATGCGCTCGGTCCCTCTACTGGATCGAGCCGCGATCGGCCTTCACGACCCACGCCTGGCCGTGCTGCTCGATGCTGATGACCTTGCCGTAGCCGGGGAGAACCGTGCCGATCGCAACCTCGACCGGCCGATCGTCCGGGGCGCCGTCGACCACGCTCAGCATCGCAAGGCCCGGGGAGGCCGCCTGAATGCGGTAGGCGCGCTTCTGATCGAGAGCGGCCACTTTCATGCGCACGCCCTGCGCCTGGCCTGCCGCGCCCGAGCTCAGGGCCGCTGTAGGCGCGCCCGAGGGTGGGACGCCCACGGGCGCGACGCCCGCGCTTTCCGCCGCTGCGACCGCGCTCCTCGATTCGGCCAGCGAGACCCGCCGCGTCAGATCGGCCAATCGCTCGTCCGAACCCGTCGACGTCGTCCGCACTTCAGCCTGCAGATCCTTCACCTGACCGGTGAGACGCGTCACGATCGCCGCTAGCCGCGCGACCTGATCGGACATCTGGGTCTCGGCCTTGTCGATATCGGTCCGCGTCGCCAGCGCGTTCGCGCGCGCCTTGATCGCCGCTTCGAGATCGGCGAGCCGCGCCTCGATCTTGGCCGCCTCGCCGAGTCCGGGCTCCGGCGCTCCCTCCGCGGCAGGACGGGCGAGCGTGGCGGGGGCCAAGGGGGCCGCTGTCGGCGGAAGCGAAGCGATCTCGAGAGGCTTCGGCTCCGGGGTCGGCGCCCGCGGCGCTTCGGCCGGGGCGGGCGCGGCCGCTGCGGGCGCCGAGGCAGCTTTGTCCGGGGCGGACGCCTGCAGGGGCTGCGGAACCCGCGCGTCAAGGGGTGCGCCGCTCGCCGTCGCGGAGCCGGGCTTGAACGACAGCACCTCCTCGACCTGGTCGCCCCGGGTGTCAGGAGCCATCTTGGCGTGAGAATTTGGAAATATTTTCGGCAATATCCATCAATAGTGAGAATTTCATCTGGCAACATTCTCACTATTGATGGCTTGAGGCGGCGGCCTCTGGCAGTTCGAATTTAGCCTCACGGCAGAATTTATCGAAGTT
>NZ_JBKQOT010000625.1:0-3687 GCF_052145395.1 Roseiarcus sp. | reverse complement strand
TATGACGCTCGGATTGTATTGACTTCGACCACAAGTGCCACGCAATCCTACTTTGGATGCAAGGCTGTCCTGTTGTGTTTTGGCGAAGAGAAATATTGTAAAGATTGGAATCGTGCCGATCGACCGCACTACCGCAAATATAGCTAGAAGACTTAACATATTTATGTTCCATCACGACGATATGCATTTTACTCGCATGAATTAGGTCGGAAAGGCCCGTCCCTTCGTGATTTATCTGGTCAGTTGCGACTTCGTCCATCAGAACCAAAAGTTCCGGTGGCGCGTGCATGGGAGTGCAGGCCTTGTCACCGTCGATAAAGAATACAAGGCGGCCGGCATCGTGCTCAAGCTGAGCCAGAACAGCCTTGTCGCCATAGGGCAGGCCTGCAGGCGTCTCAGGGTTCAAAGCGTAGACGCCGCGAAGGAACTGCCATTGGTCCCGCGTCAGTTCGATCCATTTGCCGTTCCGAGCGGTGACCGCGTTCTTCGGCACCGAGATGTCAACGCAGCGGACCATGGTGTTCTCGCCGGCCCAGACGGTTGGCGGTAAGATGATCAGAGCGCCTACGACAGCAAGACTTAGCTTGACCAACATTAGAAGTCTCCTAGAGCGAGCACTGCTCGAAAGCAGAAACACGCACGAAGAACTTGTCTTGTATTGGCAATTGTTACATCTAACTGTGATCAGACCAAGTGAAACGGACAAAATTCGGCTAAACGCCTTTAAATGACGCCTCGTCAACGGCGGTGGTCAACATGCGTTCTGGATGTGTCAGTTGATTGGTCAAACCGTGAACCAGCTTGCCGTACAAGCTCGCCATGACGTTCGATGAGGGCGATAAGAATATCCAGGGCGCGGCTGCCGAGATGAACGGGCTGATCCGCCTCCAATAGGAGGCGTTGCGTGGCAACAAACAGGAGGTCCCAAACAGGACGGTGGTTGCACCTGAAGCCTTTATCCGCGCATCATTCGTCGGCGGTCGGCGCACATTGGTTCTGTTGGTCGTCGATAGTGGGTTCAACATGGTGGGGGCCGGGCCCCAGCAACATGCGATCGGTATACCTCGTCAAGGCGACAGCCAAAGTCATGATGGTCTCACCCACGTTTCGGTTGCGGTTTCAGAGAGTTGAGATGCCAAGCTTCCGCTATGTCGTCATCAATCCCTGCTGCAGACGATAGCCCCTTCGATCTGCCCAGCCTACTTGTCAAAAGTCGCGCGGATCTTAGCGCTTTCAAGAGAGAAATCGCATGGAGGTGCAAGGGCACCAATACACCTCGGCGATCTCCACCCCGAGCGCACTGTGTATGACGTTACTGTAATATCGAGTCGTCTTGCTATTTTTAAGATTATGCCATGACGACCTGACGCAGAACCGGTCTCGGGCCCCCCAAGTCGTCGATCGCGACGAAGGTGAAGGTCGCGCCCGTGACCTTCTCCTGGCGGTCGGTGAGAAACCGTTGCGCCCAGGCTTCGACGTGAATTCTCGTTGAAGTCCGCCCGACTCGCTTGAGGGCTGTATGGACGCCGAGGAAGCGATGCCGCAGGCGATATCCATCTAGCTAACGACCCAGCCGCCGAAGACGTCGCCGTTGGCGTTGGTGTCCTTCGGCATGGCGCTCGTATTCCTGCTGGACTTCCTCCATCGTCGGGTGCGGCGGCCACGTAACGCCAACGCGACGGAGATAGTCGAGACAGACCTCGACGGCCTGGCCGAAACGGCCGAGGTTCGTGAAGACCGCCCCCCCGCAGACGGGTAATGGCGGCAAGGTCCACGAGCGTCCGGGCGCGGCTGGACAGCACCGAGAGCCGCTCTTCGGCCGCTGCAAATGCGCCAGTCAGGAACTCGCATTCGGCTTGGGCAAGTTCAAGCGCGAATGTGAGCGGCCCGCAACGCTCCCAGCAGCCTCTGGCATCAGCGCCCGACCGGCGGCAAGGTAGGTAATCGCCGAGGCGTACGCCGTCGAGGCCTTGGCGCGCTTGCCCGCTGTCAGGTTGAATTCGGCCAGTTGTTCGCGCTCCCCTGGCTCGGTGATCAGCGCCGAACCGCGGTTGAGCTGACCCGCGATCTCGAAGATCGCCTCTTCACGCCCCTCAGGAGGCGTCCGCGCGACGAGAATCCGCCCGATTCGGAGGTGGGCCGCGGCGCGGGTTGCCTCCGGGATTTGCGAGTAGGCGGCTTCCTGCACCCGGTCGTGGACAAACCTGTAAAGGCCTGGAAGGCGCTCGACCAGTTCAAGTCGGACCGCTTCCCACAGAGCCGCATGGACCTCATCCTACGAGGTCCCGAGCGTGGTCGCAAGCGTCGTGATGTCGGCGACATTGCCGAGACAGGCCAGCTGCTGCAACGCCTTCTGTCCTTCGTGCGGCAGGCGAGCGAGCTTGCCGACCATCAGGTCCACGACATTGTCGGCGTAGCCCTTGGCGTGAATGCGATCGACGTCCCAGGTCCAGCGCGCGGCGTCATGATCGAAAGCAAGCAGCCCCTCGGCGGCGAGCGCCTCAACAAATTGAATTACGAAGAACGGATTGCCAGCGGTCTTCGCGCCCACCAGCTCAGATAGCGGGGCGGCAGTCGTCGTATTGCAGCCGAGCGCGTCGGCAATCAGGAGCCCGACGTGTTGATGGTCGAGGGTTCCAAGCTTGATCTCGCTGACCTTCGCCCCGGAGCTCCGGATCGCCGTCAGCTTCCGCATCAGCGGATGGGCGGCCGCGACCTCGTTGTCCCGATAGGCGCCGACCAGCAATAGATGTCGAACGGCGGCTTCCCTCAGAAGATCCTCGATAAGGTCGACCGTCGCCGCATCCAGCCATTGAAGATCGTCGAGGAACAACGCCAGCGGGTGTTCCGACCGGGCGAACACGCCGAGAAAGCGCCGGAACACCAGCTGGAACCGCCCCTGCGCCCGCTGAGGCTCAAGCTCAGGAACCGGCGGCTGTTCGCCGATGACGAGTGTCAATTCGGGGATCAGGTCGGTCATGAGCCGACCGTTCGGGCCCACCGCTTCCAGGATCGCCTCGCGCCAGCGAGACAACTCAGCGTCGCTCTTGCTGAGGAGCGACCGCACCAGGCTCTGAAAGGCCTGCACCAGCGTCGAATAGGGGATTTCGCGCTTGTACTGGTCGAACTTGCCCGACGCAAAGAGCCCGCGCGGCGGCACAAGCGCCTTGTGCAGCTCATCGACGACCGACGATTTGCCGATGCCGGAATAGCCCGAGACCAGAACCAGCTCTGGCGCGCAGCCCCCGACAATGCGGTCGAAGGCGGCGAGCAAGGCCTCGACCTCGCGCTCCCTGCCGTAAAGCTTCTCAGGGATCAACAGCCGATCGGGCCTGTCGCCCTCGCCAAGCGCGAAGGGCTCGATGAGCCCCTTGAGTTCCCAGTCGGCGAGAGAGCGCCGGAGATCGTGCTCGAGGCCGGCGGCGATCTGGTAGCGATCCTCGGCCGTCTTGGCGAGGAGCTTCATGACGATCTCGGAGAGGACGGGCGGGACGGTCGGCAACCGCTCCGCCGGCGAAACCGGCGTCCGCGCGATGTGGCAATGGACCCACTCCATTGGGTCGGCGGCGCTGAACGGCAGGCGGCCGGTCAGCATCTGGTAGAACGTGACGCCGAGCGCATAGAGGTCGCTGCGGGAATCGATTGAGCGGTTCATTCGCCCGGTCTGTTCAGGCGCCATATAGGCGA
>NZ_JBKQOT010000624.1:0-15563 GCF_052145395.1 Roseiarcus sp. | reverse complement strand
GCTTCGAGGCGGACCTTTGCCGTTCCTCGGCGGCGGCGAAAGGCAGCTATCCATCGCTTCGCTGCTGCTCTCCGTTGTGACCCCAATTATAATTTCCAGGTCTCAGGGTTCAAAGCGTTGGCATGGCGCCCAGCGCCCAAGCGAGGATCGTGGAAGCCGGCTCAAGATGCCGGGCTTGTCGTCTCATCCGACTGATTGTCCGATCGGTACCGATCATAACCTCGTCTTGGCGGGACTTGGGCGCCGTACAGCATGGGTCCGTTCCCATCGATGCGGACGGGATACGTCCTGCTATCACCACTTATCCTTCTCCTTCATCTTCGCTGCCGTGATGGACGCCTCGATAGCGTCCGCCTTGGCGTCTTCCAGATCGGCAAGCGCGAGATAATCCTCCGCCCACAAGCCGACCGCTTCCTCGCGAAGCCCCCCGGCGAACTCGCGGTGGCGCTGCGCTTCGACAAGAAGGGCCATGCTGTTCGATAATGCTGGGTGCTCGCTCATGTCTCACTCCTTCGGCTGCTTTTGCGTGACGGCGCCTCGCTCGCGATCAACGAGATCGAGGGGGCGGGGCGGGGTTGGTCATACGCTCTTAGGTAGAATGTTCGGTTATACGGGCTCGCATATATCCGCGTTCGCTTGCGCGAGGGCTGCGCGGGCGCGGCGCCTCCGCCGGCGCCGGGACGCAAGCGCGGCCGAGGCGGCGACGATTTTGCGGCGAATAAGGCAGCTGTCTCAGCCCTGAGATGGTTCGACGTGGCCTCGCGCATCCCCGCCTCCTCCCGCTACGCTGATTGGCAACCAGCCGTTCTTTCCCCTCGGCTTTAGTTATCGCTGTTCGCCGTATTTACAAGCCGTCGTCTTGAGGAACGTTCGCTCGGACCATCGGCATCGGCGCGGCGAGCGGCGGGCTAAATTTTTCGACTGAGGGGCGACTTTTCCCTTGCCATCCGTCTGGGCGCGACGTAAAACGATTTACAGTAAATCGTTTTACAGGGAGCGAAGGCCCAAGGGCGATGATCGAAAAAACAAGTTCGATCAATGACGTCGCGCGGATGGCTGGCGTCTCTCCGGCCACCGTCTCGAACGTGCTGACTGGCCGCAAGCCGGTTAGCGCCGAGCTCGTCAAGAAGGTCGAAGCCGCGGTCAAGGCCCTCGACTATCGCGCCGACCCGCGGGCCTCCATGCTGCGCTCGGGAGAGGCCAGGATCATCGCCGTCCTTGTTCCCGATCTCGACAATCCCTTCTTCACGTCGGTTGTCTCGGCCGTCGAACAATGCCTCGGTGGGGACAGCTACGAGGTCATCGTCGCCAGCTCGCACGGCGCAGAGAGCATGGAGACGTCCAAGCTGAAGGCGATCCTGGCATGGCGTCCTGCAGGACTGATCGTCGTTCCCTGCTCTGACGATTTTCCCGGCCGGAAACTCATCGATTCTTCAGAGACCCCTTACGTCATCGCGGACCGCGTCACCGGCAATTTGAACGCCGACACTGTGTCTGTCGACAACGAGGAAGCGGGCGCCCTTGGCGCTCGTCATCTGATCGACCTCGGCCACAAAGATATCCTCATCGCCGCTTCGTCGCTGACTCTCGCAAACATTCGGCAGCGCTGCAGCGGCGCCAGTCAGGTCCTGCGGTCGCGGGGCCTGCCTGAGCCGCCGATTGTCGAACTCGGCTTCTCGATCGACGACGCCGCGGAAAAGCTGTCGGAGTGGTTCGATCGCAAACCGCAGCCGACGGCGATTCAGGCGCTGACGAACTTCACGACGCTGAGCGTCCTGACGACGTTGGCCGAGCGCGGCCTTCGCATGCCGGGCGATATCTCGCTGATCGGTTTCGACGACTACATGTGGATGCGCGCACGAGCGACGCCCCTGACCGCCATCTTCCAGCCCGTGCGCGAGATGGGCCGGGCGCTTTGGGAAACGCTGAGCGCAAGGATCAAAGGCGACCTCTCGCCAGCCAAGCATGTCCTGCTGCCGTGCGAGCTTCGGGTGCGCGCGTCAACCGGGCCCGCCCCCGACGCCAATCTTGCGAACCGTCCGGGAGAGAAGGCGGAATCATTGTCCGCGGGAGTTAAGGTCCGCTGAAGGCCACGAATCATACTGAATTCTGGGTCGCCATCTGGCCCAGAGCAGCCGGATCACTCGATCCGCAACTCGCCCGAGCGGCAAAGGATGGGAGGTAAATGAGGCCATGATGAAACTCTCTGTAACAAGGCGCGTTCTGCTGGCCGGATTGGCTGGCGTTTCCGCGGTGGCTCTTTCGGGCGCGGCGGCGGTCGCCTCGCCCGACAGCCCGGTGATCGGCGTCGTGGTGAAGATCGGCGGCATTCCGTGGTTCAACGCCATGGACATGGGCATCAAAAAGAAAGCGGCAGAACTCGGCGTCAAAGCCTTTATGATCGGCCCGACCAGCGCGGACCCCGCGCTGCAGGTCCGCGCGATCGAGGACTTGATCGCGCAGAAGGTCGACGTCATCGGCGTCGTGCCGAACGACGCCGAGGTGCTCGAGCCGGTGCTCGAGCGGGCGCGCGCGGCCGGCATCAAGGTCATCACGCACGAGTCGCCCAAGCAAAAGAACGCCGACTACGACTTCGAGCTCGCTTCGGCGAAGGGTTTCGGCGAGGCGTACGGCAAGCGGCTCGTCGACGCCCTGGGCGGCAAGGGCGATTATGCCGTGTTCGTCGGATCCCTGACGGTGCCGCTGCACAACGCCTGGGCCGATGCGGCCATCGCCTATATCAAGGCCAACGCCCCCGACATGAAGCTCATCGGCGACCGCTACGGCGTGGCGGAGAACGTCGACCAGTCGCGCAGCACGGCCCTCGATCTGATCCGCGCCAACCCGGACCTCAAGGGCTTCCTCGCCTTCGGCAGCCAAGGGCCGATCGGCGCCGCGCGAGCGGTGCAGGAGAAGCATCTCGAGGGCAAGATTCTCGTCATGGGTCCGTTCTCGCCCGGCCAGGGCAAGAAGCTCGTGCACGACGGCGTGCTGACGGGCGGCTACATGTGGAATCCGGAATTGGCCGGCGAGATCTTCGTCACGATCGGAACCATGCTCGCCAAAGGCCAGCCGATCGCCGACGGGACCAACATTCCCGGCCTCGGCGTCGTGCATCCGGACGGCCACAATCTGATCGTCAACAACCTCGTCGACCTCAACAAGGACTCGGTCGACGACCTGGCGAAGATGGGTCTCTGACCCGTCTTAAGTCTCCATCGACAAGCCTGCCCGGCCTCGCCGCCGGGCAGGCCCCCCCTCTCGCATTGCTTTAGCGAGCAAACGACAATGGCTCAGGTCCAGCAAACATTGGCGAGCGATCGAGCGCCGGCGTCCGGCGTTCCCTTGCTGCATGTCGAACATGTTTCCAAGCAGTTTGGAGGCGTCAATGCCCTCGACGACGTTCGCTTCGACGTCATGCCGGGCGAGGTCTTGTGCCTCGCCGGCGAGAACGGGTGCGGCAAGAGCACGCTGATCAAGATCATCACCGGCGTGTACCAGCCCGAGCCCGGCGCCGTCATGCGCTTCAACGGCCGCGATATCGATGGCCTCAACCCGGCTCAAGCGCGCGATCTCGGGATTCAGGTCATCTGGCAGGACCTCGCTCTGTTCGCGGAGCTGTCGGTCGCCGAGAACATCGGCTTCGAGCGCAACCTCGGAAGGCTACCGCGGCTCGTCAACACTTCCGCGATGCGCGCCGACGCCGAGCGCATCCTCGCGCGGCTTGGCGTGTCGCTCGATCTCGACGCCGTTCTGCGGACCCTGCCGATCGCGCAACGGCAGATCGTCGCCGTGGCGCGCGCGTTGGTGACCGAGGCGAAGCTCGTGTTCATGGACGAGCCGACCGCCTCGCTGAGCCAAGCGGAGACGGACGCGCTGCTCACCATTGTCCGACGCCTGTCCGCTGAGGGGATCGCCGTCGTGTTCGTCAGCCACCGCCTCGCCGAGGTGCTCGACGTTTGCAGCCGCGTGACGGTTCTGCGCGACGGCCAACTCGTCGGCACCTATCCGACCGCCGGAATGACACAGACCCGGCTGACCGAACTGATGACTGGAAAAACCTTCGACTACGCCGTCAGCCGCCGCGACCTTTCGGCGAAGCCCGTTGTGCTCGACGTCGTCGGTCTATCGCGAGCCGGTCAGTACGAGGACATTTCGCTCGCCATTCACGCCGGCGAAGTCGTCGGGATCACGGGCCGCCTCGGATCGGGCCGGACCGAACTGGCCTTGAGCCTGTTCGGCATGACCCAGCCGACCAGCGGCGTCGTTCGGCTCGACGGCCGGCCAGTCCGCTTCGCCAGCAACCACGAGGCGATTCGGGCTGGCGTCGCATACGTCTCGGAAGACCGCCTGACCCTCGGACTCATTCAGCCGCAGTCGATCGAGGACAACACTTCGATTGCGGTTCTCGACAGCCTCTTGGACCCCTGGCCCCTCATCTCATTCCGCAAGAGGGAGGCGCTCGTCGCGAAGTGGATTCTCGACCTCGGGGTCAAGATCGGCAAACCATCCAACGCGATCTCGACCCTGTCCGGCGGAAACCAGCAGAAGGTGGTGCTGGCGAAGTGGCTTGCGACCAATCCGCGCCTCCTGATTCTCGATTCGCCGACCGTCGGCGTCGACGTCGGCGCGCGCGCGGGCATCTTCGCCATCGTGCGCGGGCTTGCCGAGTCCGGCATCGCGATCCTCTTGATCTCGGACGAGATTTCCGAGGTCTATTTCAACGCCGACCGTATCCTGCATATGCGCGACGGCCGCATCGTCGGCGCGTACCTGCCCGGCGACACCGACATTCTTGCGATCGAGGAGGCGGTCCATGCTTAAGCTCCCCATCGGGGCCACGGAGCGTTGGCTCATCTTCGTGATACTCGTCATGGGCGCGGCGCTCGGCGTGCTGACCCACACGTTTCTGACCCTGCCGAACCTGTTCGATCTCCTCAACGCGAGTTCGGTCGACATCATCTTCGGCGTCGGGCTGCTCGTCGTGCTGATCGCCGGCGGCATCGACATTTCCTTCGCCGTCGCCGCCTCCGTCGTTCAGTATCTGACCGCCTTGACGCTGCAGGCGATGGGGGGCGGGGATTGGGCTCTTGGCATCCTGCTCGCAGGCGCGTTCGGCGCGGCGCTCGGGTGCTTCAACGCGTTCTGGATCTATCAATTCCGGATCGTCTCCATCGTCGTGACGATCGCGACCTACAACCTGTTCTTCGGCCTCCTGATGTTCTTCTCGGGTGGCGTTTCGCTCTATGACCTTCCCGACTGGCTGACTACGCGGATTCCGGTCGTTAGCATCGAGACGACGAACGGCCGGGCGGAGATTACTATTCTGGTGATCGTCATGATCCTGTGCGTGGCGGCGACCTGGACGCTGTTGCAGCGGACCAGCACGGGCCGGCAGCTTTACGCCATGGGCGACAACGTGGAGGGCGCCCGCCGCATCGGCGTGAGCCTCGGCGCGATGCACTACCTCGCCTACGGCTGGCTCGGACTCATGGCCGGCATCGCCGGTCTTATGCAGGCCCACTACGCTGAGGAGGTTGTCCCGAACGCGCTCTACGGCCGCGAACTGAACGTGCTCGCCGCCGTCGTGCTCGGCGGCGCCCGATTGGGCGGCGGGCGCGGTTCGATACTCGGGGTCGTCCTGGGCATCATTTTGGTCGGGATGACGCAGAACGGGCTCAACCTCCTCGGGATCTCACCCTATGCGTTCAAGATGATCATCGGCGCAATCATTCTCGTCGCGATCACTCTGTCCAGCGAAGGCGTCGGCAAGCTCATTGGATCCTTGCGCGCGCCCAGGACTCGGAGGATGGCGCAATGACCACGCAAACCATATCGCCCGACCGGGATCGGCGGATCGCCCGCCTTGTCGATCCGGAAATCGCCAATCTCCTCGGGTTGCTGGTTCTCGTCTGCCTCGTGTTTTCCGTCACAGCGACGGGCTTCCTGAGCGAAACGACCTTCGTATCGGTCGCGTTCCAGCTGCCCGAACTCGGCCTCCTCACGCTCGCGATGCTGATGCCGATCATTTCCGGGGGCTTCAATCTCGCGATCACGTTCACCGCCAACCTGTCGGGTCTCGCCATGGCGGCGGTCCTGCATAGCTTCGGCGGCGCCGACGCCGGCGCGTTCGCCATCGTGCTCGGGATCGCTGCCGCGCTCGCCACGGGCGCGCTGGTCGGATGGCTCATGGGCGTGATCATCGCGACCACCGGGGCGCACCCGATCCTGGTGTCGCTTTCGATGATGATCTTCGTCCGCGGACTTGGCGAGTTCCTCACCCACGGCGGCGACATTTCCGGCACGCCGAACGCCGTTCAGGCCATCGGGCAAGGAACCGTGCTCGGGGTTCCGGCGCCGATCCTCGTCTTCGCCGGAGCAGTGCTGCTCTGGCACATCGTGATGTCCCGGACCCGGCTCGGGTTCGCCACGCGCATGATCGGCTCGAATCTCGAGGCGACGCGCTATTCGGGCATTTCGACGCGCCGCGCGCTGACCCTGATCTATACGCTGTCGGGGCTTATGTGCGGCCTTGCCGGCATCGTCATGCTCGCCCGATTCAACTCGGTGCGGGTCGGGCACGGCGAGGCGTATGTGCTCATCACCGTGCTCGCCTGCTTCCTCGGCGGCGTCGATCCCTTCGGCGGCTTCGGCCGCGTGCTGCCGGTCGCCATCGCGCTGGTGATCCTTCAGGTGATCGCCTCGGGCCTGAACTTGCTCGGCGCCAACCAGCATCTTGCGACGGCATTGTGGGGCGCATTCCTACTGCTAATCATGGTTGTACGGTCAATCTGGACGAGCAGATTCCTGCAGATCCTGTTTGCCCGGCGATGAACCGGCCTGACGACGACCGTTGAAGGCTGTTTTGCAATGGGTCAGCGCTGGGATAGCCAACGACCATAACGCAAATAGGAGGCGGAAATGAAGTTCGGCATTTATTACTCGTACTGGGAGCAGGAGTGGAGCGCCGACTGTCTGAAATACGTGGAAAAGGTCGCCAGGCTCGGTTTCGACATCATCGAAATCGCCGCTCATCATCTGAACAGCTATAGCCAGGCGCACATCGCCGAAGTCGGCCGCTCCGCCCGGGACAACGGCGTCATGATCACCGCCGGGCTCGGTCCGTCCCCCCAGAAGAACCTATCTTCCGCCGATCCGGCGATCCGAAAAGCGGGGCGGGCCTTCTTCGAGGAGACGCTGACGAACCTTGCCAAACTCGATATTCACATCATCGGCGGCGCCCTCCATTCCTACTGGCCGATCGACTATTCGAAGCCGGTCGACAAGGCGGGTGACCGCGCGCGAGGCCTCGAGGGCATCTCGAGCCTGGCGGATTTCGCCGCAGATCACGGCGTCACCCTCTGTCTGGAAGTGCTCAACCGTTTTGAGAATCACGTGCTGAACACCGCCGACGAAGGCGTCGCCTTCGTTCGCGAGGTCGGCAAGCCCAACGTCAAGGTGATGCTCGACACGTTCCATATGAACATCGAGGAGGACAGCTTCGGCAAGGCGATCCGTACTGCGGGACCGCTGCTCGGCCATTTCCATACCGGCGAGAACAATCGGCGCGTTCCCGGCAAAGGCCGACTGCCCTGGCACGAGATCGGGACGGCGCTTCGCGAGATCGGTTACAGCGGCGCGGTCGTCATGGAGCCCTTCGTGAAGATGGGCGGCGGCGTCGGCAGCGACATCAAGGTCTGGCGTGATCTCAGCGACAACGCCGACGAAGCCCGGATGGACGAGGCCGCGCGACAGGCTTTGGCGTTTTCCCGATACGTGCTCGGCTGAGGATCACGGCGCGCTCTCGCTTCAGCGCGACGCCGCCTTGAGGCTGCGGAAAACCACGGACGCCGTCTCCCATGCGGAGCGTTCGCGGGGGCGGTAGGTCGCGAGTTCGTTCGACCGGCGAATCATGGCGCGGCCCTCTTCGAGGTCGGCGATTGCGCCTGCGGCGAGGAGTTGGCAGAGCATGTTTCCGGCGACGGTGGCTTCCTGAGGCCCCGCGAGGACGGGCAGCCCGGCCGCGTCGCTCGTCGCCTGTGCAAGCAGGGCGGCCTGCACGCCGCCGCCGACGAGGTTGATCTCCTCGATAGCCCCCTCACCCAGCCTCGCGAGGTCATCGAGGGCGTGGCGATGGTTGAGGGCGAGGCTATCGTAGATCGCACGCGCGATCGGACCGACTCCCTCCGGCGCCGGAAGGCCACGGTCCCGGAACCACGAGACAATCGCGGCCGGCATATCGGACGGGGTTAGAAAGCGCGGATCGTCGGGGTCGAAGACGAAAGCGAGCGGCGGCTGAGCGTTGGCGGCGCGATCGAGGTCGGCGTAGTCGAGCGCCGCGGTCTTCGACCATATCCGCCGGCATTCCTGGACGAGCCACAACCCGCACAAGATCTTGTGATGGACGATCGCGCCGCCGACGCCGCATTCGTTGGTGAAGTTGCTGTCGAGCGACGCATCCGAGAGATCGGGAGCGATGATCTCCCGGCCGAGCAGCGACCATGTGCCGGCGCTGATAAAAGCCGCCCGCCGGCCAGGCGCGAACGGGGTCGCCGCCACGGCGGCGGCGGTGTCATGGCCGGCCACCGCGACCGCCTGGACCCCCGCGCCGAGCCCCGCAGCGCTCCTCACTTCGGGCAGGAGAGGGCCGAGGACCGTCCCCGGCTCGACCAGCGGCGGCAGAAAATGGCTGGCGAGACCGAGGTCGGAGAGCACGTCCGGCCGCCAGGCTCTTCGCGCGGGATCGAGAAACTGCGACGTCGAGGCGATGGTGACATCCGAGACCCGCAGCCCCGTGAGGAAATAATTGATGAGGTCGGAGGTGAAGAGCAGCGTCGCGGCCGCCTTCTGCAGCCATGGCTGCTCGCGCCGCTCGGCGTAGAGCTGGGCGAGCGTGTTGATCTGGATCGTCATGGCGCCCGTGCGGCGGTAAAGCTCGCCGCGGCTGAGGCGCCGATGGATCGCCTCATAGACGCCGTCCGTTCGCGGGTCGCGCATGTGGCGCATCGGCGCCATGACGGCGCCGCTCGCGTCGAGATAGGCGTAGTCGACGCCCCAGGAGTCGATGCCGATGGTCGCGGGCGCTTCGCCAAGGATGGTTGCAGCGCGCCGCAAGCCCTCCATAACCTCGGCGTGAAGGCGCAGCACGTCCCAGTACCAGCGTTGGCCGAGGCGCGAAGGGCCGTTGACGAAGCGGTAGATCTCCTCGGTCCGGAGCCGCTCGTCCTCGAGCGAACCGAGGCTGACGCGGCCGCTGGCGTTGCCGAGATCGAAGACAATCAGCTTTGCGGACGCCGAGGGGGAACTCCCGTACGCTTTTCCTGCGCCTGGCTTCGGCATCGAACCCTCCCGAACACCTGCATCTGGCGACAGCCCGTCCCCGCTCTCAGGATTCGTCGGGGGATCGGCTTACAGTCAATGCGACGGCAAAGTCACGCCATGGTCCCGGCGCCGGAGCAAGAGGCGCTCCGAAAGGCTCGGCCTCTCCCCGAGCGTCACGGCGTCGCCTTCGGCGAGGTCGAGAACGGCAGGCGCCGTCGCCAGCGCCAAGGCAGGCTCCGGGTCTCAGCGAACCTGCGCGAACACGCTTTTTGTAGGGCCCCTGATGCGGGGGACAACCCAAACTGGCGTTTGACGCGCTTCAGGCGTCGCAGTGACCGACGGCCGCGGCGACGCGGCCGTGCTGCGGCGTATCGATCCCCCGCGCCAGCATCTCCACCAGGAGAGCCGGCAGAGAAGGCCCGGATTCCGAAATGACTGTGACGAGGCCGAATTGCTCGAGGTCGGCCATCCCGTGAACGGCGTGTACGGTGCGGACTGGGAAATGCCGGCTGCATCTCCGACTGCCCGCAATGTCACGGCGGTGGGGCCGCCTGTATCGAGCAGATCGGTCGCGGCGGCGAGTATGCGTTCTTTGGTGGACAACATCACACGTATCAGAATCACATCGCGTTAACGACGTCAACCGTGTTTTTCCATTATTTCTCCTGAATCGAAATGCGGGCCGAGTTAACACTTGTGCAAACAAAAGTTTTCGAGGCTACTCGTCATTGCTCGCATTGAGATTTTCGAGCGCAATCGTCTCCGGCTTGCGGCCTTCGCGCAGCCTCACGCCGACGCCGCCTCCGTTCTCGGGGATGAACTCGGCGCCGGCCGCCTCGAGCGCGGAAACGATGCGGGCGACCGTACCCTCGCGACCGCCGACATCCCCGGCCTTCGATTCGATTCGCTTGATCGTCGGCACGGACAGACCGGAAGCCGAGGCCAGTTCGGACTGCGACCAGTCGAGCAGCGCCCTCGCGGCCTTGATCTGCCGGGTCGTCACACGAAACGTCGACAAGCGGCCCTCCTCCGTCCGAATTCGGTCCTTATCGCACGCCGCCGTCCGGCGCGCGACCCCGCACACGGCGAAGCGTTTCGCGCGGCCAGCGGACGCGCGACCGGCGGCCGGCCGGTTTCCATGTTCGTCTCCACGCCCACGGAACGCGCGCCGCGGTTTTCCGTTCCTTAAGGTCCGAACCAGCCGAAGGAGACAGGTCATGTTCAAGCCGATCGCATGCGCGTTGGCGGCCATTCTCGCGTTCGCCCCCGCGGCGGTCAGGCACGCATAGATGGCGCCGGGCGGGTCCGCGGCAGGCGCCCCGAACGCTGCGCCCCCGTCGCCCGGCGCCGAAAGCAACGGGACGACCGCGCCCGGTCAGGCATGGCGCAGCCGGCTCCCGTCGCGCCCGCTCCGCCGACGACGATGGGACAGGTCCCCCACCCCAACACGCCGCCGCCAACGAGCCGCAATCGCAACGATTGCAACAAGACGAACTGCGTCGACAACGGCGGGAACTGAGGCGGCTGCAGCAGAGGATCGAGGCGGTCGTTGGGGGTCGACCATATTTACATTGTCAATTAGTTGTTCGTCCTCGGGCGTCTGACATTGCGGCCTCCTCGCCCTCGCAAGCGCCGTCGAGACGATCGAAAAAGGCGCCATATCCCCTTGATGATGCTTGATCCAGGGTTGGAATGGGGGCCCGGCCGGTTCCCATGCTCGGCGCCGCTTCGGGCGGGCGCCGCCCCCTCCCGTCCGCCGACCGATCCTGTATAAGGGCTCGGTCTTCGGAGTCGCGTCTTGTCCGCCAAGTCTTCGCCTTTTTCCGCCCGTCGCGCGCTGGCGGTCGCCGTCCTCGTCGCGCTCGGCCTCACGGCCTGCGGCCGCTACGGGCCGCTCGAGCCGCCGCCCGACGCGAGCGCCCAGGCCAAGGCTCCGACGCCGAAGCCGGACCAACTCAGCGGCGAGTCGCTGAACCCGCAGATGAAGCGGAAGATCCCGCCCATCACCCCGCCCGATCAGCCTTTCTTTCTCGACTTCCTGCTGAAATAAGGGACGCCATGCGTCACTTCGCTTATCGCGACGGCGTCCTCGCCGCCGAGGATGTGCCTTTGCCCGAGATCGCCCGCGCGGTCGGCACGCCTTTCTACTGCTATTCCAGCGCCACCATCGAGCGGCACTTCCGGGTGTTCCGCGACGCCTTCGCTGGGCAGGACGCTCTCGTCGCCTATGCGATGAAGGCGAACTCCAACCAGGCGGTGCTCAAGACGCTGGCCGCCCTCGGGGCCGGGATGGACGTGGTCAGCGAAGGCGAACTGCGCCGCGCCCGCGCCGCCGGCGTGCCCGGCGACAAAATCATCTTCTCCGGCGTCGGCAAGACCCGGGGCGAGATGAACCTCGGGCTCGACGAAGGAATTCTCTGCTTCAACGTCGAGTCGGAGCCGGAGCTCGAGGCGCTTTCCGCCGTCGCGCTGGCCCGCGGCGCGGTCGCTCCGATCGCCATCCGGGTCAACCCGGACGTCGACGCCCGCACCCACGCCAAGATCTCGACCGGCAAGTCGGAGAACAAATTCGGCGTGCCGATCTCGCGCGCCCGCGAGGTGTTCGACCGCGCCCGGGCGCTGCCGGGCCTCGCCGTGCACGGCGTCGACATGCACATCGGCTCGCAGATCGTCGACCTTGGCCCGTTCGACAACGCTTTCGCGCCGCTCGCCGACTTCGTGAAGGTTTTGCGCGCCGACGGCCACGCGATCGACCACGTCGATCTCGGCGGCGGGCTCGGCATCCCCTACCGCAGCGACAATGATCCCCCGCCGTTTCCGGACCGCTACGCCGAGATCGTCGCGCGCCATACCCGCGCGCTCGGCTGCCGCGTGATCCTCGAGCCCGGCCGGCTGATCGTCGGCAACGCGGGCGTGCTGATCGCTTCGGTGATCTTCGTCAAGAAGGGCGACGGCAAGAGCTTCGTCATCGTCGACGCGGCGATGAACGACCTGATCCGACCGACGCTGTACGACGCCTATCACGACATTCTGCCCGTCCAGGCGCCGGCGCTGCACGCCGCGCGCATGATGCGGGCCGACGTCGTCGGACCCGTGTGCGAGAGCGGCGACTACCTCGCGCTCGACCGCGACCTCCCCGAGGTCGCCGCGGGCGACCTGATCGCGGTGATGACGGCGGGCGCCTACGGCGCCGTGCAGGCCGGAACCTACAATGCGCGCCTGCTCGCGCCCGAGGTGCTGGTCAAGGGCTCGGACTACGCCGTCATCCGCCCACGGCCGACTTACGAAGAAATGATCGGGCTCGACAAACTTCCGCCTTGGTTGGCGTGAGGCTTGCATGCTTTCGCAGGCGATCGAGACGAACGTGGCGAAGGCGAACGAGACGAACCCCAGCGACCCCCAGAAGAGCGACGGCGCCGGCAGGCTGGCGGCTCTTTCGACCGCCGCCGGCCGCGCGCTGCTGATCGAGCGGGCCTGGCCGCCGGCCGTCGCGGCGATCGGCGTTGCGATCCTGTTCCTTGCGGCGTCCTGGCTCGGCGCGTGGATCTTCGCGCCGCGCGTGCTGCGCATCGCGGGCGTCGCCCTGTTCGCGCTCGGGCTCCTCGTCGCGCTCGCTCCGCTCGTTCGGCTGCGCTGGCCGGCCGCGCGCGAGATCGCGGACCGGCTCGACAGGGATTCGGGCGCGGCGCACCGCCCGGCGAGTTCGCTCGCCGACAGCCTCGCCAACGCCGACGATCCGATGGCGCGCGCCTTGTGGGCGGCGCATCAGGCGCAGCTCGCCCGGTCCGTCGAAGCGGTCCGCGTCGCCCCGCCCGCCCCGCGCATGACCGAGCGCGACCCTTACGCCCTGCGCTTCGGCGTCGCGATGATGGCCTTCGCCGCGGCGGTCGTCGCGGGGCCGGAACTCCACGGCCGGCTCGCCGCGGCTTTCGACTGGCGCGGGGGAGACGCGGCGCTGGCCGAAGCCGGGAGCCGGATCGACGCCTGGATCGATCCACCGTCCTACGCCGGCCGCCCACCGGTGGTGATCGACGTCGCTTCGGGGGCGCCCCAGATGCTCACCGCGTTCGAAGGATCGGTCCTGGTCGTGCGCGGCGAGACCGGCGCGGTCGAGACGAAGGTCGAGGGCGCGCTCGCGCCGGTCGAGACCCAGGCGAAGCCGGCCAAGGGCGCGCCGGCCGAACGGCGCTGGACGATCCAGGGCGACGGCAAGGCGACGATCTGGCGCGACGGGGCCAAGGCCGCCGACGTCGCCTTTACCGTCATCCCGGCCGGGACGCCGAAGATCACGCTGACGGGGGCGCCGCAGTCCAACCTCAGCGGATCGCTGACCCTCGCCTACCGGATCGACGACCGCTATGGCGTGACCGGCGCGCGCGCCGACTTCGCCCTCCCGCGCGATCCGTCGAAACCCGCCCCGCGCAGTCTCGCCGAGGCGCCGCAGGCGGGGCTCGAGACGCCGGCCTCAACCAACGGTACCGGCGAAGCCAAGGCGACGCTCGATCTCTCCGAGCACCCCTGGGCAGGCGCCAGGGTGACGATGCGACTCAGTGCAACCAGCGTCTCGGGCAAGACCGGCCAGAGCGCGCCGGTCGAAGTCACGTTGCCGCAGCGGCCGTTCCACAATCCGCTCGCACGCGCCCTCGTCGAGGAGCGGCGCGACCTTATCCTCGATCCCGACCACGCGCCGAAGCGAGTCGACGCGGCGCTCGCCGGCCTCGCTGTCGCGCCCGAGCTGTTCGACACGCCCGCCGGCGTCCATCTCGGTCTCAGGCAGGCCAAGACCGCGCTCGACGGCGCGCGCGCCGACGCCGACCTCGTCGAGGTCGCGCAGCTCCTCTGGACCATGGCGTTGCAGATCGAAGATGGCGACATGACCCAGGCCCAGCGCGATTTGCGCGCGGCCGAGGAGGCGCTGCGCGAGGCGCTAAAACGCGGAGCGAGCGAGGACGAGATCCGCAGGCTGATGCAGAACCTGCGCGAGGCGGCGCAACGCTTCGCCGCCGAAATGGCGATGAAGGCGGAGAAGAACGGCGACCAGACGCCGCAGGAGTCGAACCAGCAGGCGCAGAGTCTCGACAAGCTGATGGACAGGCTCGAAGAGACCGCCCGCAACGGCGCGCGCGAAGACGCTGAGGCGATGCTCGATCAGATGCAGAACATGTTCGAGAACATGCAGAGCGCCGAGAACGCCGAGGAGAGCCCGGCCGAACGCGCGCTGCAGAAACAGATCGACGAACTCGGCAAGCTGATGCGCGACCAGCAGGGCCTGCGCGACGACACCTTCCGCAGCGACCAGAGGCAGCGGCGGGGCCAGCAGCGGAAGCGGTCGGACGACGAGGGCCAGGCGCAGCAGGACGACAACGGCCAGCCTGATTCCGGCCAGGACGAAAAGGACGCTCAGTCCGGCGAAGGCGACGCCGGCTCTGACGATCAGAAGCTCGGTGACCGGCAGCAAGAGCTGGCCGATCGCCTCGCCCAGATGCAGCGCATGCTGAAGGGCCTTGGCATGAAGGGTCAGAAAGGTTTCGACGACGCCGAAGGCGACATGAAGGAAGCAGAAGGCGACCTGAAGGGTCAGCAGGGCCAGAACGGCGATGAGAGCAGCCCGCACGAGAAGCTCGGCCGGTCGGGCAAGGGCGCCGCGGTCGACGCGCAGGGCCGCGCCCTCCAGGCGCTGCGCGAAGGCGCGCAAGGCCTGCAGCAGCAGATGAACGGTCAGGGCAGCAACGGACAGGGCCGCTACTCCGCCCGCCGAATGCGGCCGGGCGACCAGGACGGCGACGATCCCTTGGGGCGGAGAAGCCAAGGCAACCTGGGCCGCGATGAGGGCGCTCTGCGCGAGATGGGGAGTGTCGCGGAGCGCGCGCGCAAGGTGATGGAGGAGCTTCGCCGCCGCCTCGCCGATCCCAACCGCCCCGCAGACGAGCGCGACTACCTCGAACGGCTGATGAACCGCAACTAGAGCGACATGAATATAGGTTCGACCAGCGCCGTCAATGCAAGCGAAGCGAAGCAATCGATGCCGCTGCGGCGCCCTACGACATGGATTGCTTCCCTTCGCTCGCAATGACGGGAACGACTTGAGGTCATCTTGCTCTGGCGGGCGAGCTATTTAGCGATATGTAACGGTAATTAAGCGGGGACCTTCCCGAAAATGGTAAACGCGCCGCCGCGCTTCCTCAGGGGGCGGCCCGTCGTTTGGAATTCCTTGCGACGGCCCGGTTTCTCCGCGCCCCTCC
>NZ_JBKQOT010000623.1:0-12814 GCF_052145395.1 Roseiarcus sp. | reverse complement strand
TCCTTGGCCTCAGTGTACTCGTCCCACTTGTCGAGCGAGGCCTTGTCGATCGGCGAGAGCTTCCACTGCTTCAACGGATCGGTTTCGCGCGCGGCGAAGCGGCGCCGCTGTTCATCGCGCGTGACGGTTCGACGCCGGCGCGATTGTACCAGGAGCGGTCGAAGAACACCATTTCGCCCGCGGCGGGCAGATGCTGGACGTAGCGCTGGAAGAACCATTGCGTACGCTCGCGCTCGTTCGGCTTCTCGAGCGCGACGATGCGCGCCCCGCGCGGGTTCAGGTGCTCCATGAAGCGTTTGATCGTGCCGCCCTTGCCGGCGGCGTCGCGTCCCTCGAACAATACGACGATCTTCTCGCCCGAATCTTTGACCCAGTTCTGCGCCTTGAGGAGTTCCGCCTGGAGCGGCAGCATCCGCTCGACGTAATGGGACTCGGTGACCTTCGTCTTGTAGGGATAGTCTCCCGTCTCGACCCGCGGCGGATGGCGTCCGGATCATGGCGCAGCGACTGGACCTCGATCCGATGGACGGGCTCGTGCTCTTTGGCGGGCTTGGTCCGGCGGCGCAGGGGCGCGGTGACGACAATGGACGTGGGCTGGGGGGATGGCGCGGCTTCGGGCGCGACCGTCTCCGCGCCGTCGGCCTTGGCCGTGGACTTTATCTCGGTTTCCATTCCAATTCCCATCCCGCCTGCTCTTGCGGGCCTGGCGGCCAATCCACCGCCATTCTGTATTCGCGAGGAACCGCGGCTGGAGTCAAGGCGACGCGGCGTCGCGCCTAGGCGCGGGGCGCCGGGCGTGATCGCCCGATTGTTGCGCGCGCGCCACAGTCGCCGTCGCTTAAGGGTTCATTCGAGTTCGGGCGCCTGCCGCGTCTTGCGTCGGTTCGGCCCTCTCCTCTATGGATGACGGGGGCGTGTCGCCCGGAGGTCTGTCTCAGTGAACTCCAGACTTGGCGTTATGTTGGGTCTGGCGTGTGGGGCGGTCCTCGGCGCCAGCGCGTTTGCGGCTGACTTGAGCACCGATTCGGGCCTGCAGCCGCAACCTGACCTCGGCCCGCAACCGCAGCCTTACGTCTGGGACCCGTTCGACGAGATCCGCGCTGGCGTTTTCGCCCACAATTGGATTCACGACGAGGCCGCGCCGGTCGATCTTTCGTTCGAGGCGTTGTCGGCGCCGATCGCGTTTCCGGGCTACAACAATCCCTCAATCGCTGGGAATCCCTGGATATCGTGGTTTTTCCAGCCGCGCCTCGACGTCGGCGCGATGATCAACACCCGCGGCAGGAGCAGCTACGCCTTCACCGGTTTCAACTGGCGCATTCCGATCATTGGCAAGTTCTTCTTCGAGGGCGAATTCGGCGGTGCCGTCAACAACGCCCCGAACTGGCCGGAGCGTGGGCGCGTCGATATGGGTTGCGCGCTGACCTTCCGGGAATCTGGCGGCTTTGGATATCAGTTTTCCGAGAACTGGGACGTCATCGCCAGCATTGAGCATGTCTCCCACGCCACGTTTTGCACCCACATCAACCCGGGGCTGACCCAGGTCGGCGCCCGGATCGGCTACAAGTTCTGAGCCGTCCATCGGGCTAAGGCCTTCCGCCCTTCCCATGGGCTGGATTTTCGTTTAACGACAGGCCCACTCATCAGGGCCGGGGGCCGCCCCGGACCTTCCGGCGCTTCGCATGAAGGACGCATCGCGGCCAGGAGCCCCGCGACGCGGCCTTTTTTTGTGCGCCCGAAAGAGGATAGCGCGCCGCGCCGTCGAATAGGCGCGCCAAGAGGACCGTATGCCGAAGCGCACCGACATCTCGACCATTCTGATCATCGGCGCCGGCCCGATCATCATCGGCCAGGCCTGCGAGTTCGACTATTCGGGGACCCAGGCCTGCAAGGCCCTTCGCGCCGAAGGCTACCGAATCGTTCTGATCAACTCGAACCCCGCCACGATCATGACCGATCCGGACATGGCGGATCGGACCTATGTCGAGCCGATCACGCCCGAGATCGTCGCCAAGATCATCGCCAAGGAGCGCTATGCGATTCCGGGCGGGTTCGCCCTGCTGCCGACCATGGGCGGGCAGACGGCGCTGAACTGCGCGCTCAGCCTGAAGAAAATGGGCGTGCTCGCGCGCTACGACGTCGAGATGATCGGCGCCACGGCGCATGCGATCGACAAGGCCGAGGACCGCGAGCTTTTCCGCGAGGCGATGATCCGGATCGGGCTCGCCACTCCGCGCTCGCACCACATCAAGACGCTGCCGCAGGCGCTCGCCGCGCTCGAGGACATCGGGCTGCCGGCGATCATCCGCCCGAGCTTCACGCTGGGGGGAACCGGCGGCGGAATCGCCTACAACAAGAGCGAGTTCCTCGACATCGTCGAGCGGGGCATTGACGCCTCGCCCACCAACGAGGTGCTGATCGAAGAGAGCGTCATCGGCTGGAAGGAGTTCGAGATGGAGGTCGTCCGCGACAAGGCGGACAACTGCATCATCGTCTGCTCGATCGAGAACGTCGATCCGATGGGCGTCCACACCGGCGACTCGATCACGGTCGCCCCGGCGCTGACCCTCACCGACAAGGAATTCCAGATCATGCGCGACGCCTCGATCGCGGTCCTGCGAGATCGGGGTCGAGACCGGCGGCTCGAACGTGCAGTTCGCGGTCAATCCTGCCGACGGGCGGATGATCGTGATCGAGATGAACCCGCGCGTGTCGCGCTCGTCCGCGCTCGCCTCCAAGGCGACCGGCTTTCCGATCGCCAAGGTCGCGGCCAAGCTCGCCGTCGGGTACACGCTCGACGAGATCGCCAACGACATCACCGGGGGCGCGACGCCCGCCTCGTTCGAGCCGACCATCGACTACGTCGTCACCAAGATTCCACGGTTCGCGTTCGAGAAGTTCCCCGGCGCCGAGCCGACCCTGACGACGGCGATGAAGTCGGTCGGCGAGGCGATGGCGATCGGCCGCACCTTCGCCGAATCGCTGCAGAAGGCGCTGCGCTCGCTGGAGACCGGCCTCGACGGCCTGGACGAGATCGAAATCGACGGCCTCGGCAAGGGCGACGACAAGAATGTGCTGCGCGCCGCGGTCGCGACCCCCACGCCGGACCGCCTGCTCAAGGTCGCCCAGGCGATGCGGATGGGCATGCGAGTCGACGAGATTCACGACGTTTCGAAGATCGACCCGTGGTTCCTCGAGCGGATCGCCGAGATCGTCGCGCTCGAGGGCAAGGTGCGCGCCTACGGCCTGCCTCAGGACGCGGGGAACCTCAGGGTGCTGAAGGCGGCGGGGTTCTCCGACGTCCGGCTCGCCGGACTCACCGGAGCCGCCGAGGAGGATGTCGAGGCCTTGCGCAAGCGGCTCGGCGTGCTCCCGGTCTACAAGCGCATCGACACCTGCGCCGCCGAATTCGCCGCGCCGACCGCCTACATGTATTCGACCTACGAGGCTCCGTTCGCCGGCAAGACGAGTTGCGAGGCGGACCCGTCGGAGCGCGAGAAGATCGTCATTCTCGGCGGCGGCCCGAACCGCATCGGGCAGGGCATCGAGTTCGACTATTGCTGCTGCCACGCCTGCTTCGCCCTGAGCGAGGCCGGCTACGAAACCATCATGATCAACTGCAACCCCGAGACGGTGTCGACGGACTACGACACGTCGGACCGGCTCTATTTCGAGCCGCTCACCCAGGAGGACGTGCTCGCCATCCTCTACAAGGAGCGGGAGAAGGGGACGCTGAAAGGTGTGATTGTCCAGTTCGGCGGTCAGACGCCGCTGAAGCTCGCCCACGCCATCGAGCAGTCGGGGGCGCCCATCCTCGGCACCTCGGTCGACTCGATCGACCTCGCCGAGGACCGCGACCGGTTCAAGCGGCTGCTCGACAAGCTGGGCCTGAAGCAGCCGAAGAACGGCATCGCCTATTCGGTCGAGCAGGCGAGGCTCGTCTCGGCCGATCTCGGCCTGCCGCTCGTCGTGCGCCCGTCTTACGTGCTCGGCGGCCGCGCCATGGCGATCATCCACGACCAGACGGCGCTCGACGACTACCTGCTCGGGGTTCTGCCGAGTCTCGTGCCGGCCGACGTGAAGGCCCGCTACCCCAATGACAAGACCGGCCAGATCAACACGGTACTCGGCAAGAACCCGCTGCTGTTCGACCGCTATCTCAGCGACGCGATCGAGATCGACGTCGACGCGCTCTCAGACGGCAAGACGGTGGTTGTCGCCGGGATCATGGAACATATCGAGGAGGCCGGAATTCATTCCGGCGACAGCGCCTGCTCGCTGCCGCCGCGCTCGCTGACCCCCGAGACGATCGCCCGCCTCGAAGCGGAAACAAGAAAACTCGCCCTCGCCCTCGAGGTGGGCGGGCTGATGAATGTCCAATACGCGCTGAAGGACGGCGTCATCTACGTGCTCGAAGTCAACCCCCGCGCCTCGCGCACCGTGCCCTTTGTCGCGAAGGTGATCGGAAAGCCGATCGCCAAGATCGCGAGCCGCGTCATGGCGGGGGAGAAGCTCGCCGGTTTCGACCTCGACCTCGGTAAGCTCGGCCATGTCGGAGTCAAGGAGGCGGTGTTCCCGTTCGCCCGCTTCCCGGGCGTCGACACCGTGCTCGGGCCGGAGATGCGCTCGACCGGCGAGGTGATGGGGATCGACCGGTCGTTCGACATCGCCTTCGCCAAAAGCCAGCTGGGCGCGGGCTCCCGCCCGCCGACGGCGGGGGCTGTCTTCGTTTCGGTGCGCGACGCCGACAAGGAAGGGATCGTCGAGCCGTTGAGGGCGCTCCAGGCGCTCGGGTTCAGGATCCTCGCCACCGGAGGCACGCAGCGCTTTTTGACCGCGCATGGACTGAAGGCCGAAAAGGTCAACAAGGTCTCGGAAGGCCGCCCGAATGCGGCCGACATCGTGCGCAACGGCGGTGTGCAACTGATGTTCAACACCACGGAGGGGGCGACCTCGCTCGCCGACTCCAAGCCCCTCCGCCGGGCCGCCCTCTTGCAAAAGACCCCGTACTACACCACACTTTCCGGCGCTGTCGCGGCGGCGGAAGGGATACGCGCCGTAGCGGCGGGCGACCTCGAAGTCAGGGCCCTGCAGGACTATTTGGCGTGACGGCCGCCCGACGGCGCCGCCGCGGGAACCTCTTTTTTCTAACGGGTAGAGAATGGAAAAACTGCCGATGACCGCCGCAGGACACGCGGCGCTGGAAGCCGAATTTCTTCACCGCCAGCAGGTCGAACGCCCGCGCATCATCGCCGCGATCGCCGAGGCGCGGTCGCATGGCGACCTCTCCGAGAACGCCGAATACCATTCGGCCAAGGAGGCGCAGTCGCATAACGAGGGCCGCATCGTGGAACTCGAGGACCTTTTACAGCGGGCCGAGGTGATCGACGTCAAGAAGCTGAACGGCAGCACCGTCAAGTTCGGCGCAACCGTGACGCTGGTCGACGAGGACACGGACGAGGAAAGGGTGTTCCAGATCGTCGGTCAGAGCGAGGCGGACGTGAAATCGGGCAAGGTCTCGATTACGTCGCCAACGGGCCGCGCGCTGATCGGCAAGAAGGCGGGCGAAAGCGTCGAGGTGACGACGCCCGGAGGAGGCAAGAGCTATGAAATTCTGAAGGTCGCCTTTATATAAAGTTCATGCCGCGAAGGGCGGCTCATGCCCCGCGTGGCGAGCATGAGAAGGATCAGCGAAATGACAACCCGCGTCCTGACCCGCCGCGCCGCCCTGACCGCGCTCGGCGCGATGGCCTTCGCTCCGACGGTCGCGCTGGCGCAGGGGCCGCTGCGTTTCCGCGCCGTAAATGTGGATGTCGGCCCCTTGCGCGAGAGCGCCGGCGATCCGACCGCGGCCTGGGTGGCCGAATCGCTGACGCCTGCGCTCGCCCAGGCGCTCGGGCCGTATCTCGCGCCGGGCGACCGCAATGGGGCGACCCTCACCGCGCGCATCGGTTTGCTCTATCTCGGGCCCACCAGCGGAGGAACGGGTCTTTGGGGCCAGGGGCAGGACACCATTGCGGGCGATCTTATCGTCCGCGGGCCGCGGGGCGGCGTCGTGTCGGAAACTCCGCTCCGGGCGATCAGCTCTTATTATCCCAATGCCGTCGACCAGACGCTGATCGTGCAGTGGAACCGCACCCGCATCGACGCGCTGGCGCAGGCGTTCGCCGGCTGGGTCCCGCGGCAGCTCGGGCTCTGATCCGGCCGCCAGGGCTCTTTCGGATTCGCAGGAGCGACTGTGCGCGGCCTTTGACTGGGGTCGCGGCGGATGTTGCGTCGAAAGCGGCCGCGCTCTAGACGGCGGCCATGGTTGGCGCAGGCACTGACAAGACGAAAGCGACGATTCGCGGCGGACCGGCGGTCATTTTGGTCAGGCCGCAGCTGGCGGTGAATATTGGCATGTGCGCGCGGGCGATGGCCAATTTCGGCCTGGACGACCTGCGTCTCGTCAATCCCCGCGAAGGCTGGCCGCGCAGCGACGTCTATCGCGATGTCGCCTATTCGGCCGCGGCCGGCGCGACCGCGCTCCTCGACTCGGCGCGCGTCTTCGACAGCGTCCAAAAGGCGGTCGCCGACTGCCATCGCGTTTACGCCTCGACCGCGCGCGAGCGCGGGCAGGCGAAGGCGGTCATGACGCCTAGCGAGGCGATGAGCGCGACGGTCGCGGCGGAGGGCGAGAAGCGCGCGATCCTCTTCGGACCCGAGCGCACCGGCCTCGACAACGACGAAGTCGCAATCGCCGATGCGATCATCAGCTTTCCCTCCAATCCCGCCTACGCCTCGCTCAATCTGGCGCAGGCGGTGCTGCTGTGCGGCTACGAGTGGTTCAAGGCGGCCCACGGCGATGAGCCGCCGCCTTCGACCATTCCGCGCCCATCCTCGCCGCCGGCGCAGCGCGAGATGCTTTTGGCCTTCTTCGACTATCTCGAGGGGAAGCTCGACGAGAACGGTTTCTTCCGCCCCGTGACAAAGAAGCCCGGGATGCGGCGCAACCTGCGCAACATTTTTCACCGCATGGAGCTGACCCAGCAGGACGTCCGAACGCTGTGGGGAGCGGTCGTGCGCCTCGCCGAAGGGCCGCGGGCGGAGGTGCAGACCCGCAACCGGGTGCGGCCGAAAAAATCCACGGCCTGATCCGGCGGCGGGTGATCGTCCTTACGGCTGCATCGTTCCGCTCGACGCCGGCGCGGTATGGCGGATGTGGTGGCGGAGCTGGGCGTGACGGCTGTAATGGTGATGCGGCTTTCCCTTCGCGCCGGAGCCGTTCGGCTCGGCGGTGTCCGGCAGGGCGCCGGCGGGCGCGCCGGTGACGGTCGCCTGCGCGAACGCGGCTCCGCTGAAGGCGAGGCTGAGAACCGAAGCTGCGACGATGCTCTTGATCATGGCCGACCCATTCTCCCTTGAGAGAGCCCACAGCCGGCGAATGGCGCTGCCCGGCGGACAGGGGATGAACGCAGGGGGCCTGTCGCAGTTCCGCGGCGAATCGACGCCGCAAAGCGTCAGGCGTCCGGTCCAATCGATCCTTCGCGTGGAGATGCAGACGCGCAAGCGAGTCCGGCCGAAGACGTCAGCGAAACATCATGGTCACGCGCACATTTTTTTCGGCGTCCAGCAGGGCGCCTCGAATCTGAGCAGCCTCAAATCGAAGGCAGGCAAGCCCAAGCACGCTCTGCGCGCGTCGGATCCGGCCGCTTGTCTCCGCCCGCTCTAAGGCAAAAGGCCTTCCGTACGCGTCCGTCCGGAAGGCCGATAGCGTCCCGAAAGCGACAGGGTCGCGAGCGCCTTACTGCTTCGGAGCCTCGGGCGCGGCCGGCGCCATGTCGTGATGCATGTGGTGGTGATGATGGTGGTGGTGGTGATGGTGGTGGTGGTGATGATGATGATGATGATGCATGTGGTGCTCTTCCATCGGAGCGGCGGGCGCAGCGGCAGGGGCGGCTTCCTGCGCGACGGCGTAGCCGGCCAGGCCGATGGTCAGCGCGGCGGCGACGACAAGGCTCTTGATCATGGGCAAAAATCCTCTCGGCGAAGACCCCAGCGGCCTTCGCCGCAAAAACTGACTTAAGCTGCATGAACTCAAGATGAACCGAGCTCGGCGGGCGTGACTTCGACGCCGAATCCGTGCTCAAGGAAGGCGCCGGCGCCCGGCGCACGCGATAGGAACGTTAACGATGGCGGCAAACAGCATGACCGGCTTCGCCCGCGCGGCCGGCGCGAGCGGCGCCTGGCGCTGGGCGTTCGAGCTCAAGAGCGTCAACGCCAAGGGTCTCGACCTGAGGCTGAAAATGCCCCCGCCGTTCGACCGGGTCGAGGCGGAGGCGCGCGCCCGCCTCGGCAAGGCGCTCGCACGCGGCACATGCTTTGCGACCCTCACCGTCCAGCGCGAGGGAAGCGCGAGCGCCCCGCGCATCGACGAGGCGGCGCTCGCCGCGCTCGCCGCCGCCGCGCGCGCGGCCGCCGAGCGGGCCGGCCTCGCGCCGCCGACCATGGACGGGCTCATCGCCGTCCGCGGCGTTGTGGAGGTCGCCGAGGCCGAGGACGACGAGCCTGCGGTCGCCGCCGCCTGCGCCGGAGCGCTCGCGAGTCTCGACGAGGCGCTGACGGCGCTCACCTCCGCCCGCCGGACCGAGGGCGAGGCGCTGACCCGGGTGATGCGCGAGCGGCTCGACGCCATCGAGGCGCTGACGCTCGCGGCCGACGCCAATCCGGCGCGTAAAGCCGAGGCGATCAGGGCGCGGCTCGCCGAGAGCGTCGCGGCGCTCATGGAGCAGGGCCGCGGCTTCGACGAGAACCGGCTGCATCAGGAGGCGATTCTCTTGGCCACCAAGGCCGACATCCGCGAGGAACTCGATCGGCTGAAGACCCATGTCGCGGCTGCGCGCGCGCTTCTCGAGGAGGGCGGGGCGATCGGGCGCCGCCTCGACTTCCTCGCCCAAGAGTTTTCCCGGGAGGCGAGCACGCTCTCAGCCAAGGCCAACGACGTCAGCCTCACCGCCCAGGGGCTTGAACTGAGGGCGCAAATCGAGCAATTCCGCGAGCAGGCGCAGAACATCGAGTAGGCGAAGGCTTGACCTACCGTTTTTCTCCCGGCCGACGGGTCGAGCGGCGGGATCGACGGGGCGATTTCGAGTCCCGGCAAAATGCTCGGGTCAATCCGGAAGACCGCCCAGGCGCCGGCGACCGGAACGCCGCGCTTAGAGCGCGGCGCGCTGCGCCCGAACACAGTCAGTCCCGGACGAATTCGAGCGTGTCCACATCGACAAGTCCCATGTCGGTGATCTTGAGGTGCGGAATCACCGGAAGCGGTAAAAAGGCGACCTGAAGGAACGGCTCGGCGAGCGTGACGCCGAGACCCTTGGCGGCGGCGCGCAGCGGGATCAGCCTTTCGCGCACGACCTCGAAGCTCGAAAGGCTCATGAGGCCCGCGACCGCGAGCGGCAGCTCCGCGACGATCCTGCCGCCGTCGGCCACAGCGAACCCGCCCTCGATCTGGGTGAGCCGGTTGACCGCCGCGGCCATGTCGATCGCGTTGGTCCCGACGACGCACAGATTGTGGCTGTCGTGTCCGACCGAGGAGGCGATCGCGCCGCGCTTCATGCCGAAGCCTTTGACGAAGGCCGTCGCCTTGTTGTCATTGACGCCGTGCCGGGCGACGACGGCCACCTTGACGACGTCCTGGTCGAGATCCACGTCGCGCTCACCGTTCCGGTAGGGCAGGGTGACGGGGACGCGCTCGGTGATGATTTTGCCGGGGATGACGCCGATCGCCACGGTCGAGGGTCCCTGCCCACGCGCCACAAAATCGTCCGGCGAGACGCGCCGCGCCTTGATGCTGTCGCGCCCGACCGGCGGCAGCGCGCCGCGCGAGGCGAACAGCGCGTCGTCCACCACGCGTCCCGCGGCGAGGACTGTCGAGACGGCGCAGCTTTCGAGGTCGTCGACGACCACGAGGTCCGCGCGCCAGCCCGGCGCCACAAGGCCGCGGTCGCGCAAGCCGAAGATGCGGGCGGCCGAAATGCTCGCGGCGCGATAGGCGGCGAGCGGCGGCGCCCCCAGTTTGATCGCCGTGCGGATGAGAAAATCGAGATGCCCCTCTTCGGCGATGTCGAGCGGATTGCGATCGTCGGTGCAGAAGGCGATGAACGACGAGTTGCGCTCGGTGATCAGGGAGCTGAGCGCGTGCAGGTCCTTGCACACCGAGCCCTCGCGGATCAGCACCGCCATGCCCTTCGACAGCTTCTCCCGGCCCTCGGCCAGATTGGTCACCTCATGGTCGGTCCGCACGCCGGCGCTGAGGTAGCCGTTGAGGGCGTAACCGCTCACGAGCGGACTGTGGCCGTCGATCGGCCGGGTCTGGAAGGCGGCCAGTTTGGCGAGACACGCCGGGTCGCGCGCCAGGAGGCCCGGGAAGTTCATGAATTCGGCGAGCCCGAGAACTTTTGGATGGTCGGCGAGCGCCAGAAGGTCGGCGACCTCGAGCCGGGCGCCGGCGGTCTCCAAATCGGTGGCGGGGACGCAGCTCGACAGCTGCACGCGAAGGTCCATGGCCGTGGCCATCGCCCCGTCGAGGAAATAGCGCAGGCCCGCCTGGCCGAGGACGTTGCCGATCTCATGCGGATCGCAGATCGCCGTCGTCACGCCGTGGGCGAGGACGCAGCGGTCGAATTCGAGCGGCGTGATCAGCGACGACTCGACGTGGCAATGGGTGTCGATGAAGCCGGGAGCGACGATCTTGCCGCGGACGTCGATCTCGCGGGCGCCGCTGTAGTCGCCGAGCGTCCCGACGATGCGGTCGTTGCAGATCGCGACGTCGCCGGGGATCAGGTCGCCGCTGACGAGGTCAAAGATTCGTCCGCCTTTCAGCACCAGGTCGGCCTTGGCGAGGCCCTGGCCCTGCTCGATCGCACGGGCAAGAAAGGCGATGGCGTCGCTCATGAACAAAGCTCCTCGAGATGACCGGGGCATTGTTTCAGTCTTGGCGATGCCGCTCAAGCACGCTTTGACGCGGCGCCCGAATCGTCGTCAGGTCGCCCCCATGCGCCCGATCCTGTCGATCCAGTCCCACGTCGTATACGGCCACGTCGGCAACGATGCGGCGGCGTTTCCGCTGCAGCGTCTCGGCCGCGAGGTCTGGCCCTTGATGAGCGTCCAGTTCTCGAGCCACACCGGCTATCCCGGCTGGCGGGGGCGCGCCTTCGACGCCAGCATGATCGACGAATGTGTCGAGGGGCTTCAGGCGATCGGCGTCCTGCCGCAATGCGCCGGGTTACTCACCGGCTACCTCGGCAGGGCGGAAACCGGCGAGGCGGCGCTCAGGGCGCTCGCCGTCTTGCGGGCCGCGAATCCCGAGGCGGCCTGGTGCTGCGATCCGGTGATCGGCGACGTCGGCCGCGGGTCCTATGTCACCCCCGAGGTCGCCCGCTTCTTCCGCGACCGTGCGCTGCCGGCCGCGACGATCCTCACCCCGAACGCGTTCGAGCTGGAATGGCTGACCGGAGTCGCCGTCCGGACCCTCGAAGAAGCCCGTCAAGCGGTTGCGGCGCTCCGGGCGCGCGGACCGGCCATTGTCGCCGTGACCTCGCTTGCGCTCGACGAGACGCCGCCCGAGACGATCGACATTCTCGCCGGCGACGAGACCGGATTCTGGCTCGCGCGGACGCCGAAATTGCCGATCGCGGTCAACGGCGCGGGCGACCTTTTCGCTGCGCTGTTCTTCCACCATCGGCTCGACGCCGAATCCACGCAGGCGGCCCTGTCGAAAGCGGTCTCGTCGGTGTTCGGGATCGTGGCGGCGACGCTTCATGCGGGCCGGCGCGAGCTGGCGCTCGTCGAAGCGCAGGAGGAATTGACCGGCCCGTCGCGAGTGTTCCGAGCTCTGCCTTTCTGAAAGGAACGGCAGTCGTTTACTTTTTTCCTCGGAACGTCGCACAATGGCCTGCGTTCGATGATAGTGTTGGGGTCCGAAAGGGGAATGGCCATGCTGCGTCCAGTCAAAACGTACAGCGCCGTCGCGCTGGGTTGTCTCGTCGGTCTCGTCTCGACGGCGGACGCTCAGACCGTTCATCGCCATGTCCGCCATCCGGCAGCGGAAGGCCGGCAGATTACCGTCTATGGGCGCGAATCGTACCTGACCGCCGGGACCGAAGTGCCCGTGGGGACTTACAGCGGCTATGCGCTCGACACGATCTCGAGCACGGCCCCCTTCATGCCGTTCGTCGACCACACGACGGTCGGCGTGCGCGGTCTGGATCGGATCCCGAGCAACTTGACCGTCCCGGGCTGCTGCACGCCTTGAGCGTCGAGGTCTCGACATGACGAAAGCGGCAGCTTCGCTCGCGGTGGCTTTGCTCCTCGGCGCCTTGTTTCAGGCGTGCTCCGCGGGGGCTCAGTCGTCCGCCTATCCGCCCAAACGGGTCGCGTGGATAGTCGGCCAGGGCTTCTCCGGCTACAGCGGATATCCATGGGCTGGGCCGCCCTGGGATTGGCCCATTCCGACGCCGAAGCATGGCTGTTACGCCTTCCGCCAGTATCTGGCAGGCGCTTGGCGGCGGGTCGAAGAGTGCGAGTGAAAACGGACCTGTTGCGGACGGCGTCCCTCCCTCCTCAAGCCTGAGGGCAGCTTGCGGCGCAGCGCTGTCCGTGGGCGCCGAGCGCGCACCTGCGGCGCTGATGCGCAGGGAGCGGCGATTACCTTGACGGCAGCGGCGCACGGATAGGACGCCGTTCGTCGCGCCATCAAAAAGACGATAGTCCACCGCCAGCTAGTTTCATCGTGAATTCATCAACTGATAGAGACCAATCATAAAGATCGTCA
>NZ_JBKQOT010000622.1:0-6882 GCF_052145395.1 Roseiarcus sp. | reverse complement strand
CTCGACAGCATCGGGTGGTCCGGTTGCAATTCGACCTTGGAAAGCCTCGTCCATAATCTGCCTGTTGTGACGTTGAGGGGGGCGCTTATGCGAGGTCGTCATAGCAGCGCGATCTTGGACAGGATCGGAGTGGGACAAACAGTCGCGGACTCGATCGACGAATACGTTTCGATAGCGACTCGATTGGCCACAAATTCAGTGGAGCGCAGGCGAATTAGCCTTGAGATCGATCGGAATAAGCATGTAATATACCGCGATCGCGACTGCATTGCGCAGCTCGAGGATTTTCTTGAGAACGCGGCGCGGGAGCATACAGTGGAAAAGAGACTAGAATAGGGTTTGGCCGAAATCCGGTAACGGTCACGATTTCTCCAGCCTCTACATTGCCGGCGACATTCGAAAAAAAACTTATCAGCGGTTACCAACTTATCATGTTGTGGGACAAGTCATCGCGAGGTCGTCAAACACCCATTCAGCAGTTCGACTGTCAACCGACTTCCTTGCGCCTCGAAGGGGAAAGACCTCGTCGCACTCTCGCGGGGCGTCCCTTGCCTCAGCCGCAACGAGGCCGCCCTCCTCTTCCCGCGATAGCGATGGCGCGGTTTTCGTTGCGGAAAAGCAGAAATCGCGCTATGATCCCTTCATGCGAGTATTGGACGAAACGCAAGCAGTTTGGGCGTACTGGACGGGAGCGGGCGTTTGCGGGGGCGAGCCGCATGGCGAAGAAAAATCGCGATTTGGACAGTTTTCGGCGCCCAAGCGATTGAAAAGATGGAGTCGGCGCCAAAACCGCTGGATCGTCGCGCCGTTCTCGCAAGCCGCAAGAGGGGCGACCGAGAGGCGCCCGCGGGCTACAGCGGCCGAGAGGATCTCGTCCCGCTACGCCGCCGCCGGGCGCGCCTCGATGACCACGAACGCCTGGGCGAGCGGCGGCTCGTCGGTGATCGTGAGATGGATGAAGGCTTCCGTTCCTGGCGGGAGGATCGCCTTCAGGCGCTCGGCCGCACCGCCGGTCAACCGCATGGTCGGCTGCCCCGACGGCAGGTTGACGACCCCCATGTCGCGCCAGAAGACGCCACGCTTGAGGCCCGTGCCGAGCGCCTTGGCGCAGGCCTCCTTGGCGGCGAACCGCTTGGCGTAAGAGGCGGCGCGTCCGGCGCGGGCGTCGGAGCGGCGCCGCTCGATTTCGGTGAAGCAGCGCTCGACGAACCGCTCCCCGTAACGCTCGAGCGTCTGCTCGATGCGGCGAATGTCGCAAAGGTCGCTGCCGATTCCGACGATCACCGGAGCGCCGCGGCGGTCGTCCGCCCTTCGTCCATCGCCGCGCGCATCCGCTTCACGGTCTCGGCGAGACCGACGAAGATCGCCTCGCCGACGAGAAAGTGGCCGATGTTGAGCTCGACGATCTCCGGCAGGCTCGCGATGACGCGGGCGGAATCGTAGTCGAGTCCGTGGCCGGCATGGCATTCGAGCCCGAGACCGGGCGTCTGCGCGGCAGCCACCCGCAGGCGGCCGAATTCATAGTCGGCGCGGCCCTTGTCGCGGTGGGCGAGCGCGTCGCACCAGGCTCCGGTGTGCAGTTCGACCGCCGGCGCGCCGAGATCGGCGCTGGCCTTTACCGCTTCGCTCGACGGCTCGATGAACATCGAGACCCGGATCCCTGCCTTGCCGAGTTCGGCGACGAACGGCTTGAGCGCGTGGAAGCCGCCGATCACGTCGAGCCCGCCTTCGGTCGTGCGCTCGGTCCGCTTTTCCGGCACGAGACAGCAGGCGTGCGGACGGATGCGCAAGGCGATATCGAGCATCGCCTCGGTCGCGGCCATCTCGAAATTCAGCGGCTTCTTGATCGAGGCCTTTAGGCGCTTCATGTCGTCATCGTGGATGTGGCGGCGGTCCTCGCGTAGATGCGCAGTGATCCCGTCGGCTCCGGCCTCGACGGCGAGAAGCGCCGCGCGGACCGGGTCCGGCGCGGCGCCGCCGCGTGCGTTGCGGACGGTGGCGACGTGATCGACGTTGACCCCGAGGCGAAGCGCGGTCATCGGATGTCTCTCCCCGTTTCAGTCAGACCGCGCCGGCGAGCGCGCGGCTGCCTGGCTTAACCGCTGGCAGCGCCGCGAGTTCCGGCGGCAGCGCATCGGCCGGATAGGCCGGGATGTCGAGGGTCGCGAGCGCCACGCGCGGAACGCCGATGTCGGCCTTGCCGCCCGAACGGTCGATCAGGCAGGCCGCGCCGACGATCGTTCCCGGGTGCTCGGCCAGCGCCGTGAGGCATTCGCGCGACGAGAGGCCGGTCGTGATGACGTCCTCGACCATGAGCACGCGCGCGCCGGGGAGGATGGCGAAACCGCGCCTCAGCTTGAAGACGCCGTTCTCCCGCTCGACGAAGACCGCCCTGGCGCCGAGCCAGCGCGCCGTCTCGTAGCCCGGCACGATGCCGCCGACCGCGGGCGAAGCTACGACGTCGATCGGTCCGAACGCCTTCAGCGCCTTCTCGGCGAGCGCCCGGCAGAGCCGCTCGGTTCGGGCCGGATCCTGGAACACGAACATCTTCTGCAGGAAGACCGGCGAATGCAGGCCGGACGACAGGATGAAGTGACCCTCCAGCAGCGCGCCGGCGGCGCGGAACTCGTCAAGCGCCTGATCGGCGGTTAAGGTCGTGCTCATGGCTCCTCATAGCAGGCGGGCGCGCGCCGCGCCAAGCCGTGAGGCAGCGGCCCGAACCGACCAAGGCCCATGTCCCCGCCCTTCGCGACCAAAACCCTTGGCGCCGCCCCCGACGCGACAGCCCCCGACGGAACGGCGGTCCGGTTGCTGCTGGCGCTCGGCGGCGGAAGCCTGGCGCATTTCGAGCTCCCCGCCGGCGCCGTCTCGCACGCCGTGAGGCACCGGACGGTCGACGAGCTCTGGTATGTGGTCGGAGGCCGCGGCGCCTTGTGGCGGCGGGCCGGGGCGGCGGACAGCGTCGAGGCGCTCGCGCCCGGCGTCGCGGTGTCGATCCCGCTGGGGACGGCGTTTCAGTTCCGCGCAGACGCCGATGGTCCGCTCGCGTTCGTCGCCGTCACCATGCCGCCGTGGCCCGGCATGGATGAGGCCGTCGCGGTCGAGGGACCATGGACGCCGACGGTTCCCGCCGGCCGCTGAAGCGGTCTTGCGCCCGCGCAGGGGCGCTGCTAGCGAAGGGCCCGTGACGAGCCGGATTAGCACAGCGGTAGTGCAGCGGTTTTGTAAACCGAAGGTCGGGGGTTCGATCCCCTCATCCGGCACCACTTCCCCTTCCGAAACGATCCGGGACGGTCCACACAGCCCAAGAAAACCAAGGCTTTCAGGGCTTGAAGCGTCCTTCAGCGTCCAGCCACGGACGTTGATATCCGTGAATTTTGTTGGTATACTCGTTGGTACGAAGCGATTTGCAGCCAAAGGGCGGACCAACGTGGCTCTGAAACAGTTCCAGGTGGACAAAGCCAACTCTCAGGGAAAGCTGACGAAATTGTCAGATGGTGGCGGATTACAGCTTTGGGTTTTCCCTGACGATGCGAAACGCTGGCGCTTGGCGTATCGCTTCGATGGAAAGCAGAAGCTCCTTGCGTTGGGCGTCTATCCCGCAATGAGCCTGAAGGAGGCGAGGGAGGCCAGAGACGCGGCCCGCAAGCTTTTGGACGCTGGGGTTGATCCAGGCCAGCAAAAGAAGCTGGACAAGCTGGTAAGTGCGCATACTCGCACCAACACGTTTGAGGCCGTCGCGGCGGAGCTTGTGGAAAAGAAGAGGCGCGAGGGTAAGTCCGAATCGACACTGTCCAAGCTGCAATGGCTCCTGAGCTTTGCCCTACCGACACTCGGGCCAAGACCAATCAGTGAAATCAAGGCGGCTGAGGTACTGGTCGTCCTGAAGCAGATTGAGGCGCGCGGGAAGAACGATAGCGCCAAGAGGCTGAGGGCCACCATTGGGCAGGTCTTTCGGCTTGCCGTTGCGTCCAGCAGGGCGGAAACGGACCCCACGGAAGCGCTCAGAGGCGCGCTAACGACACCCAAGGCGAAACACAGGGCCGCAATCACGCAGGCCGCCCCGCTCGGCAACCTGTTGCGCGCGGTCGACAATTACGAGGGTGCACCAGAAACCATTTACGCCCTTCAGTTGCTGGCGCTGACTTTCGTTCGCCCGGGTGAACTTAGACAGGCCGAATGGTCCGAGTTCGATCTTGAAGCGGGCGTTTGGAAAATCCCCGGGCCGCGCATGAAGATGAAGAGGCCCCACAAGGCTCCGCTAGCTCCGCAGGCCGTGGCGCTGCTTAAGGAGCTTCAGGCTATCACGGGGCGCGGTAAGTACCTGTTCCCGTCGATCCGCTCCACCGCCCGCCGTATGTCCGAGAACACGTTGAATGCCGCCCTTCGGAGGCTCGGGTACACCAAGGACGAAATGACAGCCCACGGCTTCAGAGCTGCGGCTAGCTCCCTGCTTAACGAAAGTGGCGAGTGGAACCCTGACGCTATTGAGGCGCAGTTAGCGCACGTAGAGGCGAACGCTGTGCGCAAGGCTTACGCCCGGAGCGAATATTGGGACGAGCGGGTGCGGATGATGAACTGGTGGGCTGACAAGCTGGACGGCTTGAGGCACGGGGGTGAGGTCATTCGGTTGAAGACGGCGTAGCGGAGTTAGGCGAACCATGCGGTCGGGGCACTATGTACCTCCTCCTCTTCGGCGCAGGAAGACGCGCTGGAATACGCCGCTGAGGCTTCTGTGCCTTCAACAGCAACCGGAGGAGCTTCTCGGTGCTTTCTATGTGCTTCAAGTCGGACGCGCCCAGCGCTGCAAGCACACCCTCCGATTGTATAGCCGCGCAAAGCGGGTGCTTCTCTCTCCACTCATACCAGGGCTTCAGGTTAATCGGGCGTCCACGCTGCCAGGTTAGCCGAGGAGGCTGGGGGCGAGTGGAACTAACGCGCGCAGTTATTGCCCGCCCAAATTCAGTGTTCGGACCGGCGTAGGCGTCAACCGCTGCGTAGATGCGCACCTTCATCCTGTCCACGGTCTTGTGAGCGAGACCGCATGTTTGGGCCATTTGCGACGATGTCAGGGGCGTCAAGCTCTTGGAGTTTTCCAGGTGGATGACCTGCAGCCACTTACCTAGCGGCACCTTCGACCGCTCAAACACTGTCCCAACGGTGACCGTGAATTGCTTTCGACACCTCCGACAGGAGTAAAGGCCGTCACGATGGGAGCGCTTGGTCCCTTTGATTGAGGTCACCTCGGTTGACTCGCATTGCGCGCAGAGGACTCCGTTCGGCCACCTCAGCCTCCCCAGCGCCCGCCGTGCGAGTTCATCGTCGCTGAATAAGGGGTGGTCGGGAGCGGGTCTGATCGGCATGCCGGAGCCGGTACCACGCCTTGTTTTGTTATGTCCAGAAAACCGTCTGCTCGGATACGGCATCAGTTGCTGAATTCGCACAACTATTTCCTCGAAAAGCACGGTTTGAGTCACCCTTCTAGAAGAAGCTGTCAAATTCCAAGCCTATGGCTACCAAGCGGTCCCAAGCGACCAACCGGACCTTGAGGTCGATAACGATCTTGAGTCAGTGTTTTGGGCAGAAGAACAGTCAGTTTTGGACCCATGTGAGGAAGCGCGCTGCTTTCTTGCGCTCCTCAACCCCCCTCAAACCGAACACCACAACCAGCCCCCTCGTGGGGCTTTTCTCATTGTCACTCCAGTCGAAAGGAAACACATATCATGCGCGTATCACTACGTTACCCAGAGCCGCGAGGCGTCAAAGCAAACACAGCCTTCTACGGCTTCTACGCCAGAGCCACCGGGGAAACCCGCGAGTTACTGGCGGAGGCCCACAGGAGGCTCACAGAGCATTACGGAGCGCCGCCGAGCAACGCTTTGTTGCTGAGGGACGCTTTGCGCGTCTTGATCGACACAACCACAAAGGAAAGCCAATGACACTCCAACGAAGCACGGTGAGCGTGCGGCTGTATGTACGCAGAGACCTCATCGAACGACTGATGCAAGGAGCGCCCGACCAGCGCTGTTCCCTTTCCACCATGGTCAATGCGGCGATTGAGGCCGCCCTTAGCAACCCCACGGACATCGCGAAGAACGCCCAGGACGTTAGCTACACATGCCAAGTCACTCGAAACTAATCGCCGCTGAAACGGCAAGGAGTATGCTGCAGAAAGGCGAGGCCGTGCGGGCAGGCTCCAGAGAAGAAGAACGGATGATGGTAGAGCTTTGGGAGAAGGTTGCGAATAAGTTCACCTTCATTGCCAGTGCTGGGAAGTGGACCTATCGAGACAAAGGAACAGATAAGGGGCTGTTAATAGACTATGCCGTCCAGAGAACCATAGACGCCGAGTTTCAGACGCCTTTACCTGTGTTGAACTATGGTAGGGCCGATGGTCAGGTGCGCATCGCGTTTAGGACGCCGCAGATCAGGGATGCGACCGATCCTTGGATGCAGGCGAAATATGACAAGTACAAGTCCACCAAGCTGGAACTTACGCTTGCCAAATTGCTCATTGCCGACTTTTGGGACACCTACCCCAACAAGCCGCGCATTGTTGAGCTGGACGACGGGTCGCGTGTGTTCAACCTTTGGCATGAGCCAAGCGTAAGACCCTGTTGCGAAAACAAATATCAGGAGCCGCGATGGTTCCTTGATGTGGCTGAGCGGTTCTTCGGAGACCATGAGGCTGAGCGAGAATATTTCCTCGACTGGTGCGCTCACCTAGTGTGTAGACCTGAGGTCAAGATGCCGGTCTCGGTACTGCTCATTTCATCGCTAACCGGGGCGGGCAAAGGCTTCATTGCCGAGTCACTCAAGTGGATGGTAGGCGAGCGCAACTACAAGGCCATCACTTCGGACTCCCTGAAGGGCGGCTTTCAG
>NZ_JBKQOT010000621.1:0-4167 GCF_052145395.1 Roseiarcus sp. | reverse complement strand
GCAGACGCGGTAGAAGGTCAGCAGCGTCGTGCAGGCGACATGCAGCCACTGTGTCTTGCCGCCGACCCGAAAGCCGGTCTCGTCCATGTGTTGACCGGCGCGCCAGCGATGTGATCGCGGATCGTCTCGACCAGACCCTTCAGCCGCCGGGCGCAGGCGCTGCTCATGGCCGCGAGGGTCGCCGCGGAAAGCTTCACGCCGAACAGATCGGCCATGAGGGCGACGAGGCGCGCTTCGGGCAGCAACTGATGGTGCAGCAGATAGACCACGAAGGCGGCGATCCTGGCCCCATATTGCACGGGCGCGTTGACGCCTGCGGGAAAGTCCGCTCGCGTCGCGGCGCCGCAGGCGGCACAGTCGCAGGTGTGCGCGCGATGTTCCGTGACGTTCAGCGGCTTCGGCTCGGGCAAATCAAACACCTGCCTCGCGGCGTAGCCGCAGGCCGTTGCGGCCGGGCGACGGCGGGAACTGAAGGACAACGCGAAGGCTCGGGCCTGTCTCGCGATCTTGGGGTTCAACCCCCATGCGAGACAGGAGCTTTCGATGTCCTTCAAATGGAAGGACTGTCGCGCCCGCGGCAAGGCGCGCCCGGAATGCTCCCCATGCCGGTACGCCTTCCTTTACACCGCCCAGACGCTGGGTGATGATCTACGCGGGTCCATCGGAGGCGGTCATGGACGTCGGGGACTGGCTTCGCAATCAAGGCCTCGGAAGGTACGAGAAAGCCTTCCGCGAGCATGCGCTCGACCTGGACGTTTTGCCTGATCTGACCGATGGCGACCTTGCTCAGATCGGCGTGGCCCTTGGCGATCGCAAGCGACTCTTGAAAGCGATCGCCGGGCTGAGCCTTCCGCGGTCGCCCCCGCCCGCTGCGTGGGCTTCGCCGCCTCCTCCCGCCCCAGCGCCGGCCCGAAAGACCAGCCATGTCGCCGCTGAGCGCCGCCCGATCACGGTGCTTTTCTGCGACCTTGTCGGCTCGACCGCGCTCGCGGCCAAGCTCGACGCGGAGGACTGGCGGGATCTCGCCGGCGCGTATGTCGACGCGGCCTCAGAGGCCGTCACGCGATACGGCGGGCATGTCCTGCAAAAACTCGGCGACGGCATCATGGCGCTATTCGGCTACCCGCACGCCGAGGAGAACGACACCGAACGCGCGGTCCGCGCGGCGCTCGCGATCCTTCGGGCGCTCGAGGCGCTCAACGCGATGCACGAGGGTAGGGGCATTCCAAAACTCGCCGCCCGCATTGGCCTCGACATGGGGCTGGTTGTGGTCGACGCCGCAGGCGAAGTGTACGGCGACGCGCCGAACGTCGCCGCCCGCGCGCAAACGGCGGCCGAGCCCGGAAGCGTGTTCGTCACCGCCGCGGTGCAGCGGCAGATCGCGGGCCTCTTCGTCGCCGAGGACAGGGGCGCGCACGACTTGAAGGGCGTGTCGGGGCCGGTGACCCTCTACCGTCTCGTGCGCGCAAGCGGGGGCAGAAGGCGGGGCGGATCGCGCGCGCTCACCCCCTTCGTCGGCCGCGAGGAGGACCTGGCGCTCCTCATGCGCTGCTGGGAGCGGGCTAGAAGCGGCGAGGGCCAGTTCGTGCAGATTGTCGGCGAGCCGGGCATCGGCAAGTCGCGGCTAATCGAGGAGTTCCGCGCCCGGCTCGGTGCGAGACCCCACACCTGGGTCGAATGGGCCTCGTCGCAACTCATGCAGAACACACCGCTTCATCCCCTCGTCGAATGGGGACGGCTGCGGTTCGGAGGGCCCGAGGTCGCGCCCGAAAAGCGCCTCGCCGATCTCGAGCAGACGCTCGCTGCGGTGAAGCTCGATCCGGCCGAAAATGTCCCTCTGTTGGCACCTTTGCTTGACATCCCTCTGGCCGAAGCGCGCGCGCCAAAGCTCGCGCCCGACGAGATGCGCAGCCGCCAGCTCGCCGCCATCGCGGCCTTAGTCATGGCCGGCGCGCGCGCGCAGGCCCTCGTGCTGGCGGTCGAGGACCTACACTGGGCCGACCCGACTACGCTCGATCTCATGGAGCGCCTCGCCGAGCGCGCCGCCACCGCGCCGCTCTTCGTCGTCGCGACGATGCGGCCGGAATTCCGCGCGCCCTGGGCGACGCGCTCGCATCATGGCGTCGTCTCGCTCGTTCCGCTCAACCGCGCGGAGATTCGAGCCATGGTCGGCGCGATCGCGGAGCGGCATGCGCTCTCGAACGAGGTGCTCAACGGCGTCGCCGACCGGACCGGCGGCGTGCCGCTGTTCGTCGAGGAGGTGACAAGGCTCCTGCTCGAGCGCGGAGACGCGGGCGGCGCGCAGGCGATCCCGCCCACCTTGCAGCAGTCGCTCGCGGCTCGCCTCGATCGCATCGGCGACGCCCGCGAGGTTGCGCAGATCGGCGCGGTGCTCGGGCGGGAGTTTTCGTATCGGCTGCTCAGCGCGGTCGCGTCTGCAACCGCCGTCACTCACGGCGGCGGCCTCAGCGAGGCCGCCCTACAATCGGCGCTCGATCGGCTCGTCGAAGCCGACCTCCTATTCGTCGAGGGCCACGCGCCAGTGGCGACCTATCGCTTCAAGCATGCCCTCATCCAGGACGCGGCTTACGACAACCTGCTCAAGAGCCGCCGCCAGGCGCTGCATCGCCGCGCGGCCGAGGCGCTCATCGCCGCGCCCGACCCGCAGCCCGAGCTCGTCGCGCATCATTTCTCCCAGGCCGGCGACATGGAGCCTGCCATCGAATGGTGGGGCAGGGCCGGCGACGCCGCGCTCCGCCGCTCAGCCTTCCAGGAAGCCATCGCCCATCTCGGCAAGGCGATCGAAATGGCGGACAGGGAGGGGCAGGCCGCGGCGGCAATAGCGCCGGGACAGCGACTGAAGCTGCAGACCGACTTTGGACAAGCCCTCATGTGGTCGAAAGGATTTGCAGCCCAGGAGACAGCAGCCGCCTTTTCACGCGCCGGCGAGTTGGCAGCGCAATCGTCGGAGGACGTTGACAGCGCCGTAGTCTATCACGCGGAGTTCTGGCGCAGATTCATCCGAGGCGACGTAGCCTCTGCCCATGAGATCGCCGAAACATTCCTTCGGGCGGCGGAGTCCGACGGTCGCCCGGTGGATCGCCGCGCCGCGCTTCGCATCCTCGCCTTGTCATTAATCATGCAGGGCCGCCTGGAGCTCGCTCGTGACCACATCAGGCGGGCGTTGTCTGACGATTCGTCTGAGGAGGACATTGAATCGCGTCGCAGGTTCGGCGGCGGCAGAGTTTCCGCGACTTCATATGCAGCGCTAGCGTCATGGCTGCTCGGCGATTTGGAAGAGGCCCGAGAGCTGATCGAACGCGCGGTTCGCGAGGGCGGCGACTCGGCCCACGCAGTGACGAAGCTCAACGTAAACGTGTTCCGGGCTTGGATCGAGGCGATTCGCGGAGACGCGCAAGCGGTGCTCGGCGCCAGCCAGACATGCATTCAGGTCGCCGATCAGCAACAGTTGGCGCTCTATCTGTCGTACGCGAATATGTTTTCGTCTTGGGCGCAGGGCGCTCTCTTTGGTGGAGAGGCGTGCTTGGGCGATCTCCGGAAGACCCTCGCCGACGTCCTCCAAGCAGGCAACAGGTTCGGGGGGCCATTCTTACTCGCTTTGAAGGCCGACCTTGAAGCCAGGAACGGACGCGTGGAGGAGGCTTTGGCTTCGGTCGACGCCGGGCTTTCGCTCGCGAAAGAGACCGGTGAGCATTGGTCGGATTCGGTTCTGCTGCGCCACAAGGGCGAATTCCTGCTGAGGCGCGATGGCGCCGGTTCCGAGCTGGCCGAGGACGCCTTTTGGAAAGCCATCGCGATTGCGCACGAGCAAGGCGCGCGCATCTTTGGCCTACGCGCCGCGCTCTCGCTTGCCAAACTCCGCCATTCGACCGGCCGCGCAGCGGAAGCGCGGGCCGTCCTCGCCCCCGCGCTCGAAGGCTTCGCGCCGACGCCCGAGATGCCCGAGATCGCCGAAGCTCAGGCGCTGATGGAGCGCTTGGCGTAGGGCCGCTTCGGGCGGACACCAAGCCTTCCCTGGCGGCCTTGTACGTCCGCTATCCCGGCCGCTCCCGCCGTTGGGCCAACGAGCGCTCTACGCTGGCGGCCTGACGTTTCTCGGCGAGCTTGCACGGCCGCGCGCCCATGTCGCGCAGCACCTAATCCGGC
>NZ_JBKQOT010000620.1:0-2582 GCF_052145395.1 Roseiarcus sp. | reverse complement strand
GGTTGCGCATGCCGGCGAGCGCGATCCAGTAGCCCCCATCGGAGGCTCTGTTGACGTTGTCGGGATACCCCGGCAGGCCGCGAACGAAAACGCGCGGGCCGGCGGCGAGGTTCGCGAGGTCGAAGATCAGCAGGGAGCAGGTCCAGGTGCTCGCCACCAGGAGATGTTCGCCGTCGTGCGTCAGGCAGACGCCGTTCGGGAACACGAGATTGTCGCATATCGTGCGGGTCTTGCGCGTCTTCGGGTCGTAGCTCAGAAGGCGGCCGTTCGACCGGCCCTCGAGGAGATCGAGCCCCCAGTTCTCGATGTCGTAGCGCTTCGTCGCGTCAGAGAAATAGATCACGCCGTCGGGTGCGATATCGACGTCGTCGGCCATCCGGATGGTGGTGTCGTCCTGAACGCTGAACAGGCTGCGCTGGGTCTGGTCGGAGAGGAGCTCCACCTCCCGCCGCTGATTGACGCGCACAAGGCCCATTCCGGCGACGCAGACGACGATGCGTCCCTCGCGGTCGATGGCGAGACCCAGAGGACGGCCCCCGATCAGCGCAAAGGTCTCGACTTCAGTGTAGTCGGGAGCCGCGATGCGAACGAGCCGCCCATCGCGGGTCCCGCAGTAGAGATTATCGTCCGCATCCAAGATCACGTCCTCCGGGCCGTCGATCTTGCCGGATGCGAGAAGCTCCGCCCCAACGAGCTTCGGCCCCATCTCGCCGGGCATGAATCCCTTCGCCCCAGCGACTTCGTCGACCTTGAAGCCGACCGGATCGACGTAGCTTGAAGCGAGCAGCCGATGCTTGTGCTTCCGGAACTTCGTGTCGACCGAGAGGATGAAGATGAGGATCGCGCCCATGGCGAGCTGAACAAAATCGCCGCGAAGACCGGCGTTGAGGAGCGCGTTGTTCAGAATATAGATCGTGGCGAAGCCGAACATCACTGCGACGGTCGAGCCGCGGCTCCGGTGTCGGAGGCGACGGCGTTTTCTCGCGCGGCGTAAAGGAATCCCGAGAGGCCAACGATCAAGCCTGCGAGCACGTAGGCAAGAAAAATCGTCCCCTTGACGTGGATGCCCCCGTGTCGCGCCGCCTTGCGGTTTCCGCCGGCGGCCAGGACGTGCCAACCGAATCGCGATTGGCGAAACATTACCAGGACGCCGGCCGCGGCGATCATGAACACCCAAAAGCTGATCGGCATCGTCAGGAAGCGGTCGGAGCCGATCCAGTCCCAGACGTCGTCGGTCCTGGCGCTCGTGGAAATCGCCACCAGTTGGCCTTGCGACGCGAGCGTGTAGATTCCGCGGACCGTTATCATGGTTCCGAGCGTCGTCAGCAATGCGCCGCAGCCGGCCAGTCCCGCCAGCCCTCCGTTGATGACGCCAATCGCCGCGCCGGTCGCGAGGCTTGCAAACAGCACCACGGCGACCGGCAGGTTCAGGATGTGGAAGCAAAAGAGGGCGGTGAAGGCCGACATGGCGAAATTCGACCCAACCGACAGGTCGATGCCTCCGGCCGCGACAACGACGAACAGCGCCAGAACGACAAGCCCTCCGTCCGGCGCGTAAAGCGCGAGATTGCGCAAATTGTCAGCTGTGAAGTAGCCTCTGGTCGTCAAGAGCACGCCGACGATCACGCAAACGAACGCCAGGAACGGCACCGCGCTTTCGACCCATCCCTTGGAAAGGACGTCCGCGAGAACGCGGCGCGGGGAAACGACAAACAAAGGCACGCGCAGCCTCGGCAGCGCGCTGATGTCGAACTCTGCTGGCAAGCGCCAAACTCCGGATGCTTTGTGCGGCAGGGCTCCGCAAGGGAGCCCTGCGCGCTTCAAACTCACGCTAGTTCTTCGACTCCATCTTCCAGCACAGGCTCGGGTCGTAGTCGGGGCCGGCCTTGATCACCTTCAGCGGCGATTCGACCGTCAGCATCGAACCGCTGGACGACGAGGCGCCCTGCAACAGAAGGTCGATCATCGTGCCGGCGTCGCGGCCCTGGCCGTCTGCGTCATAGCTCCACTCGCGCGACAGCGTCCCGTTCTCGATGGCCTTGCAGGCCTCGCCTTGCTCTCCCCCTCCGGTCGCGTAGACGAGGACCTTGCCCGAAAGCCCCGCGTCCTTGACGGCGTTGCCGGCGCCAATCGTGTGGACGTCCCAGTGACCGAAGATGGCGCACAGGTCTGGATTCTGTTGCAGCACCGTCGCAGTGATCTGCCGCGCCTTCTCGGGCTCCCAGTCCGACGCCTGGTTGGAGACGACCTTGATCTCCGGGTGCTCCTTGAACACTTTGAACGCGGCCTCGTTCATCATCACGCTGTCGGCCGCCGTGAGCTGCCCGGGAATGATCGCAACCTTTCCGGACTTGCCGCTGCCGGCGCCGCATTCCTTGACGATGTCCTGCGCAATCTCGGTGCCGATGCGCGTCCAGTTGGCGCCGACGAAGGCGGCGGACGGCTGATTGGACTGGAGGTTGATCTGCAGGACCTTGATGCCGGCGGCCTGCGCCTGCTTGATCTGCCGCGCCAGCAACTGGACGGTCGGATTGTGCACGACCAGCACGTCCGGCTTCTCGCTGATCGCCTTGGCGAGCAGC
>NZ_JBKQOT010000619.1:0-12584 GCF_052145395.1 Roseiarcus sp. | reverse complement strand
GAGCGCAGAATCCGCCCGATCAGCATGCCCTGCGGCGCGACGTCGGCCGTGTAGCGGATCGCCCCGGTGACCTTGGCGCGGGCGTTCAGCCGCGGATGCGGCCTGCCAATGACTGCGAGTTCCGCGTTCGGCGGCAGAGGCGGCGGGTCGCCGGGCGGAACTTGCCGCGGCTCTCCCGCTACGGCGACGCCGACGACGCCAACAGGAAACGTCTCAGTTCGCCTTGCGCTGCTGTCCGCCATGGCTCAGCCCTTTCGCGTCTTGGCCGCCGCCAGGGTCGCTGCGACGACATGTGGATAAGAGCCGCAACGGCAGACATGGCCGCTGATCGCCCGTTCGACATCCTCGGCCGTCGGGTCGGGGTTGCGGGCGATGAGCGCGGCGACGCTAAGCGCCATGCCCGTGCAGAAGCCGCACTGCATCGCGTCGTGCTCGATGAAGGCCTGCTGAACCGGGTGCAGGACGTCGTCTTTCGCCAACCCCTCGATCGTGGTCACTTCGCGGGGACCGACCTCGACCGCGAAAGTCATGCAGGAGCAGACCGGCGTCCCGTCGAGCCAGACCGTGCACGCGGAACACGCGCCGCGATTGCAGGCGATTTTCGTTCCCGTCAGGCCGAGCGGGCCGCGCAATGCTTCCGCAAGCGTCATGCGCGACTCGACCTTGAGCGGTCGATCGACGCCGTTGACGCGAAGCACGATGTCATGCGCTGACGCGGGCTTCGACGTCTCGGCTTCCGCCGCGGCCGCGGGCAACGCCCAATTCGGGGCCCCCGTGCCCAACGCCGCGTAAACCGACCCGCTCAAAAGGTCGCGACGCGACAAGCCTTCGTCCGAACCCACGGCCTCCTCCTCATCATCGTCTCGCGCTCTTTTTCGAGGCGACATCATGAGGCCGATTGCAGCCGCGGTGTTTGAGCGCGATCAAAGACGCGAGGCGCTCTCGAAAGGTTGAACAGGACCTCGGGGCTGCGAGCCATGGGGCGCGCGGAATTGCGGCCTCGGCTCCAGCGAAGTAAAATCAGCGCGATCCAAACGGGAGAGGACAGTCGATGGCCGACAAGCCGGGTCGGAACCAACCCGCCGCCCACGCGCCGACCCGGGCGCCGGGGTCCGTCTTCGACCTGAACCGGGCTATCAAGTCGATCGTGACGATTCAGTCTTCGATTCCGGAGGACGCCTTTACCGCGCAGACGCTCGGAGAGCAGCGGACAGGGAGCGGCGTGGTCATTCGCGACACCGGCCTCGTGCTGACGATCGGCTATCTCATCACCGAGGCGGAAACTGTCTGGATCGCCCGCGCCGACGGGCAGGTCACCCAGGGGCATGCGCTGGCGATCGACCAGGAAACCGGCTTCGGTCTCGTGCAGGCGCTCGGGCAGCTCGAATGTCCGGCGCTCGAGTTCGGACGCTCCGATCTGGCCCGGATCGGCGACCCGGTCGTCGTCGCGGCGGGCGGCGGAACGAAAGCCGTTCATGGCGCGATCGTCGGCAAGCAGGAGTTCGCCGGATACTGGGAATATTATCTGGAAGAGGCGATCTTCACTGCGCCTGCGCATCACTTCTGGGGCGGAGCGGGCGCCATCGGGGCTGACGGGCGGCTTCTCGGCATCGGCTCGCTTCATGTCGAGCAGGTTTCCGAACGCGACGGCCCGCGCGACGTGAATATGATCGTGCCGATCGGGCTCCTGCCGCCAATCCTTGACGATCTCTTGACCCGCGGCCGGGTGAATAAGCCCGCAAGGCCCTGGCTCGGCATCTATTCCGCCGAGAACGGGGGCGAGATCGTCGTGGCCGCGGTCTCCGAAGGCGGGCCGGCAGCCAGCGCCGGCGTCCGGCGCGGCGATATTCTCGCAAGCGTCCGCGGCGCCGAGGTCATCGATCTCGGAGACTTCTACCGAAAGGTCTGGGATCTGGGCGAGGCCGGCGTCGAGGTGCCGATCGAAATCATCCGCGACGGCCGGGCCGTCGGCCTGAGAATCCGGTCGGCGGACCGCTCGTCCTTCCTTAAGCGGCCGCGACTGCAATAGGCGAGGCCGCCCCAAAACCACCCGCTGGGCGCGAGCCCGGCTGGGCGCGTCGCGGCGTCTCCGGCGGGGCGGAGCCGCCGCTTCTGGATCGGAAGGAGCTTTCCAAATCAAGGACGACCCGAAAAGGCCCGCCGCGCTTCGCGGTGCGTCTGTAGAGTGGGCCCAAGACCGCACCTACCTCGCCCTATGACGCATCCTTGATTTGGAAAACCCCACACGTCCTGTAGCAATTCGCCGCCAGCCACCAAATAACATAAACACTTTATCGCGGTTCACGCTGTGACCGCCGTCACACTCTGAACACTTTTTTCGATGGGAAATCGAAAAGCGTGGGGGCGCAAGGGGCGACGCGCGGCTTCAACGCCGGCGCCGCCTCACCCCGGGGAAACCCGCGAGATTCAGCAGGACTCCTTCGACGGACAGTGTGCGTCAGCCCTCCCTGACGAGCCGGGCGGCGAAAAATCCGTCGAGTCCCGAACGCCGTGGATCGTCGCCCCAAAGATGGCAGGGCAGCGTGCGCAACTCGCCCGCGGCTGTCACGCATTGATTGAGCCCTCCGATCTCGGCCGCCGTGATTGGCGCGCGGCGGACGTCGGGGTTGCGCCGCAGCAGGGCCACAATCTGGGCCTCGCCTTCCTCAGGCTCGAGCGAACAGGTGCAGTAGACGATCGGGCCGCCGGGTTTGGTCAGCGCGATCGCCTTGTCCAGGAGCTGGCTCTGCAGTCTGGCGAGGACTGGAAGGTCGGCCGGGCGCTTCATCCAGGCAACGTCGGGGTGACGGCGAATAGTGCCGGTCGCGGAGCAGGGCGCGTCGATCAGCGTCGCGTCGAACGGCGCGGCGTCGAATGCGAGGGCGTCGGCCACGACAATCTCCGCATCGAGCTTCAGCCGCTCAAAATTAGCGGAAAGGACCTTCAATCGCTCGGCCGACCGGTCGACCGTCGTGACGACGGCGCCCGCGGCCGCCAGTTCGGCGCTCTTGCCGCCGGGCGCCGCGCAAAGGTCGACGACGCGTTGGCCGGGGCGCACGCCGAGGAGCCGCGCGGGCAAGGCTGCGGCAGCGTCCTGCACCCACCACTCGCCGTCCGCGTAGCCTTCCAGCTCGACCACCGGCCGGTGAGAATCGAGGCGCACCGACCCGGTCGGCAGGACGACGCCGCCGAGGCGCGCCGCCCAGCCCACGGCGTCGCTCTTCACGCTCAGATCGAGCGTCGGCTCGCAGCGGTTCGCCGCGGCGATCGCGCGCGCCGCCTCATCGCCATAAGTCGCCCGCCACCGCGCGGCGAGCCAGGGCGGCGTGTCGTCGTCGAGCGCGTCCGAGGCGCCGAGGATCGTCGCGCGATCCCGCGCGACCGAACGAAGGATTGCGTTGACGAGTCCGGCGAAGGGCGCGCTGGCGGCGTCCGCCCGCGCGGCGCGCACCGCCAGATCGACCGCGGCGTGATCCGGCGTTTCGAGGAAGAGAAGTTGGGCGGCGCCGACGACCAGCGTCCATTCCAGGGCTCCGGTTCGCCGCGGCATGCCCTTTTCGAGCCTCTGCGCGATCGCCTTGCGGATCGTTCCCATCCTTCTGAGCGCAACGGTTGAGATCGAGCGCGCCAGAGCCCGGTCTCGCGGGTCGATGCGGGGGTCGCGCAGCGACAGGTCTGCGGCGAGGCGCTCTTCGAGCGGCCGCGCCAAGGTCACGGCTTCGGAGATCGCGCGCGCTGCGGCGATCCGCGCCGTCAGCCCCGGGGCCGGCGGTTCAGGCGCGCGGGGACGAGGACCGGAAAATCCGCGCTGCTGTTTGATCAAACGCGCCTCGCCTCGAATCGATTGGCCAACCCGGCCGCCAGTCTATACGGATTTTGCCGGACTGGCTTGCCTCAGACCGTCGCGGCGTTCGCGCCATGCCGAGGCGCCGTAAGATAAAGACTATATACCAAAGTTACGTTTAAGCAGAACCTTGTTGCGGCGCAATAGATGGATTAGCCAATTGCACAAACCTCACCGAACCGGTGCTTCGATGAGGTCGAATTCTCGCCATTGGACAGGGGGAAATTCCAATGACGCAAATCGCGATTTTGGTCTTTGTCAGCGCGAGCGTGGTTTTATTACCGAATGGATCCGTGTCTGATCCTGCGAGCTGGGCGCTTGTTCTGGCGGCGGTCGCCGGCGGACTCCTTGGTCGTACCAAGCAGCCGATCGTCATCGAGGGCTGATCGCCCCTTTCCAGCGAGCAAGCGCCCGCGAGCCTCGAGTGCGGCGCGAAATCCATCTTCGAATCCCGCCCGTGGCGCGGGCGGGATTTGACACGGCGGCGCGCCGACAGTAAGAGCGACGCCGTTTTCGTCAGGTTTCAGAATCGTCGATCAAGCCGTTCGATCCGTTGAGATCGACGGTCCCCGTCCGGCAGCGCGTTGCGCCCCCGGGCGCTATCGGCGCTGGAAAACCGCTGGGCGGGAGCGCACATCGTGAGGGACGGCTGGCCGGAGACGGCCGGTCGCCTTATTTCCCCGGCATTCGCAACCCGCCGCAAGGAGCACATGCATGTTCGAGAGCCTTTCCGAGAAGCTCTCCGGCATATTGGACAAACTCACCGGCCGCGGCGCCCTCTCCGAGGAGGACGTCAACGCCGCCATGCGCGAGGTGCGCCGCGCGCTGCTCGAGGCGGACGTCGCCCTCGAGGTTGTGCGCACCTTCGTCGACCGCACGCGCACCAAGGCGGTCGGCGCGGCTGTCATCAAGTCGGTCAGGCCCGGGCAGATGGTGGTGAAGATCGTCCACGACTCGCTGATCGAAACGCTCGGCGGCGAGTCTCAGGCGATCGACCTCAACGCGCCTGCCCCTGTCGCCATCATGCTGGTGGGCCTTCAGGGCGCGGGCAAGACGACCACCGCCGCCAAAATCGCCAAGCGCCTCGCCGAGCGCGACAGGCGCAAGGTGCTGATGGCCTCGCTCGACGTGAAACGCCCGGCGGCGCAGGAGCAGCTGGCGATTCTCGGCGAGCAGGTCGGCGTCGATACGCTGCCGATCATTCCCGGCCAGGATCCGGTCGACATCGCCAGGCGCGCCGAGCAGGCCGCCCGCTTGCAGGGCTACGACGTCGTGCTCTTGGACACCGCCGGGCGCACGCACATCGACGAGCCGCTGATGGAGGAGATGGCGCAGATCCGCGAGGCGGCGAGTCCTCACGAGGTGCTGCTCGTCGCGGACGCTCTGACCGGACAGGACGCTGTCCATCTCGCCAAGAGCTTCAACGAGCGCGTGGGCCTCACCGGCATCGTACTGACCCGCATGGACGGCGACGGGCGCGGCGGCGCGGCCCTCTCCATGCGCGCCGTCACCGGCAAGCCGATCAAGCTCCTCGGCGTCGGCGAAAAAATGGACGCGGTCGAGGATTTCCATCCGGCGCGCCTCGCCGACCGCATTCTCGGCATGGGCGACATCGTCAGCCTGGTCGAAAAGGCGGCGCAGACGATCGACGCACAGCAGGCGGCCAAGATGGCCGAAAAGCTGCGCAAGGGCGTGTTCGACCTCAATGACCTCTCCGAGCAGCTCGCCCAGATCGAGAAGCTCGGCGGGATGGGCGGCATCATGGGGATGCTGCCCGGAATCGCCAAGATGAAGGACCAGCTCGCCTCCGCCAATCTCGACGACAAGTTCGTCAAGCGCCAGCGCGCCATCATCTCGTCGATGACGCCGCTGGAGCGGCGCAACCCCGACATCCTCAAGGCCTCGCGCAAGAAACGCATCGCGGTCGGCGCCGGCGTCACCGTCGAGTATGTCAACCGGCTGTTGAAACAGCACCGGCAGATGGCCGACATGATGAAGATGATGGGCGGCGCCAACGCCAAGCGCGGCATGATGGGCAAGCTCGGCCAAATGATGGGGCTCGGCAACATGCCGATGCCGACGCCCGAGCAGATCGAGGCGCTGCAGAAGCAGGCGGGCGGCGCCGGCGCGCCCGGGCTGCCGCCGGGACCGCCCGGTATCCCTTCCGTCCCGCCTCCCGGCGCCTTCAACCTGCCTCCACAGTTCCCGGGCTTAAGCGGCCCGAAGCTTCCGGGCCTGGGCGGCGGCTTCAATCCGTTCGGGGGGAAGAAGAAGTGAATTCCCCTCTCCCTCCGGGAGACGCGCTAGGGCGGGTCGCAAGTCCATCATCCGTCGCCTTCGGCGACGCCTTCTCCCCGAGGGAGAAGGGGCGGGCGCTCTCAAATCGACTGACCTTGATAAAGACCCAGAAAGGAAGAAACCTGAAATGTCGCTGAAAATCCGTCTCTCCCGCGCCGGCGCGAAAAAGCGCCCGTTCTACCGCATTGTCGTCGCCGACGCCCGCATGCCGCGCGACGGCCGCTTCGTCGAGAAGATCGGCACCTTCGACCCGCTCAAGGCCCAGGACGACGCCGCGCGGCTCGTGCTCGACCAGGAGAAGGCCAAGGCCTGGCTCGCCAAGGGCGCCCAGCCGACCGATCGCGTGCTGCGCCTGCTCGACAGCGTCGGCGTCGCCAAGCGCGAAGCCCGCAACAACCCCGAGAAGGCGAAGCCGAAGAAGAAGGCGCAAGAGCGTCAGGTCGCTGCCGAAGCCGCCGCCGCCAAGGCCGCGGAAGCCTCAGCCGCTTAAGTCCTGCAGGACCGGAGCCATGCGCCCGCCCGACCGGCTCGTTCTCGTCGGCCGGTTCGGCGCGCCGCAGGGTGTGCGGGGCGAGGTCCGCGTCCAGTCCTTTACCGCCGATCCCAAGGCGATCGGCGCCTACGGGCCGCTGACGGACGCGAGGGGCGCTGAAGTCTTCGCCTTTGAACGACTCAGGCCGATGAAGGACGACATGCTGGTCGTCAAGGTGAAGGGCGTCGAGACGCGCGACGCCGCCCGGGTTCTGACGGGGGTCGACCTCTTCGCCCGCCGCGACCGGCTGCCCGAGCCGAGCAAAGACGAGTTCTACGTCGACGACCTGATCGGCCTCATGGCCGTGAGGGCTGACGGCCGAGCGCTTGGCCACATCGCCGCGGTCCCGAACTACGGCGCGGGCGACATTCTCGAGATCGCGCCCGAGGGCGGCGGCGAGCCGCTGCTCCTCCCCTTCACCAAGCCGTTCGTTCCGGCCATCGATTTCGCCGGCGGGAAGATCGTCGTCGAGCCGCCGGAGGAGGTCGCGGGGGACGGCTGAGGCGATTGCAGGGGTCGCGCGGCCGGCGTGCGACCGGGGCGCCTCAAAGGGCGGGAGCCTATAGGGGTCGCCAAGGAAGGTCCGGAGTCCGCCCTTCGGTCGACAACCCGTTGCGAACGCGGAGTGGGCTACACCGCCCGAAGCGGACCTCGGTCACTTTGATCGCTAGCGCGGCGAGACGGGCGAAGATTCTGGCGCGGGTTCCAGCCAACGCGTCCGAAGCTTCTCTCAGGAACTCCCGCGCCTGGCGCATCCGTCGCGTTTGGCCTTCGACTGCAATGTAGCGAAAACCGCCTGTTCATAGGGCCGATCTCGAACGGGCGCTCCCGGTCGAACCCGGACCCTTGATAAGCCACGCGCGGAACCGCGAAATCGGGCGCCCGCCATAAATTCGCTCGACGCGGCCGTTAGTCCCGGCGCTCGGGCGGGGCAGGCTTGGGAGGCGAATCCGATGACCGACAGTATTGCGCCCGAGGCCGCGCCAGCGCATCCGGCGCGGCGCGATTTTCTCTATCTCATGACCGGATCGGTCGCCGCCGTCGGCGTCGCCGCTGTGGCGTGGCCGTTCATCGATCAGATGAACCCGGACGCTGCGACCATCGCCGCCGCCGGGCCGGTCGACATCGACATCAGCCAGATCCAGCCGGGCCAGCGGATCGTGACGCTTTGGGCGTCGCGGCCGGTGTTCGTCGTCCGCCGCCCGCCGGAGGCGCTGAAGGGGTTGCAGGATCCGAAGCTCACCGCGCAACTGCGCGACCCCGATTCCGACAACCTGCAGCAGCCCGAATACGCCAAGAACTGGCACCGTTCGATCAAGGAGGAGTTCTTGGTCGTCGTCGGCATCTGCACCCATCTCGGCTGTGTGCCCCTGTTTGACCCCAACCCCGACCCGTCGAACCCCGCGCCCAATTGGCCCGGCGGGTTCTTCTGCCCCTGCCACGGCTCGAAATACGACCTCTCGGCCCGCGTCTTCCAGGGCGTGCCCGCCCCCTATAACCTGCCGGTGCCGCCGAATTTCTTCCCGGACGAGAAGACGCTCCGGGTGGGCCAGAACCCGCCCGGGCAGACTTTCGACTTCAACTCGATCCTGCAGGTGTGAGGACGCGGCGGCGCGTCGAATCGCTTCGATGCGCATCGAAACATCGCCTCCCGGAGAGGCGCCAGACTTGGGCGCCGACCCAAGAAGTGAGAGGCGCCATGATCACCTGTTTCATCCGTTACGAGATCGATCCGTTCACCGTCGCCGCTTTCGAGCGCTACGCCCGCGCGTGGGGCCAGGCGATTCCGCTCTGCGACGCGGATCTCATTGGCTATTTCGCTCCTCATGAGGGCTCGGCGACGACCGCCGACGGCGTCTCCAACGTTTCCGACCTCGCCGCCTGCGAAGCCTATCGCGCGCGTCTCCACGCCGACCCGGCGGCGCAAGCGAACTTCGCCTTCGCGCGCCAAGAGCGCTTCATTCGAAAGGAAGACCGCATCTTTTTGCGCCTGGTCACCGCCCCGCACGCCGAAAGGACGACGTCATGACCGGCTCCGCTTACGAACGCTTTCGCGCCCTGCACCAGGGCGCGGCCGCCTTCATCATGCCGAATGTGTGGGACGGCGCGTCCGCGCTGATGATGCGCGACGCCGGTTTCGCCGCGATCGGCAGCTCCTCCTTCGCCTATGGCGCCACGCGCGGCCTGCCGGACGTCTCGTCCCGGCTCGGCCGGACCGAAAGCATCGCGCACGCCGCATGGCTCGGCGGCGTCGCGAAGCTGCCGGTCAATGGCGACCTCGCGGACGGGTTCGGTCCTGCGCCGGAGGACTGCGCGGCGACGGTCGAGGCGTCCGTCGCGGCCGGCCTCGCAGGGCTCGGGATCGAGGACGCGACCGGCGATCGGGCCGCCCCGATCCACGCGTTCGACGCCGCGGTGCGTCGCATCGAGGCCGCCGCAAGGGCGGCGCGCGGCCGCATCGTGCTAACCGCCCGCGCCGACAATTTCCTCCATGGCCGGGCGGATATCGACGACACGATCCGCCGACTGACCGCATTCGCGGAGGCCGGAGCGGACGTCCTGTACGCGCCGGGTCTGCCGGACATGGAGTCCGTTCGCAGGGTCGTCCGCGCGGTCGCACCGAAACCGGTCAATGTGCTGATCGGACCTGGGGCGCCGCTTAAGGAACTCGAGGCGGCCGGCGCGCGGCGCATCAGTCTCGGAGGCGCGCTTTACCGCGTCGCGATGGGGGCGCTCGCGCGCTCCGCCGCCGCGCTCAGCGCGGGCGATCTTGCCGTCGCCGTCGCGGGCGCAATGCCCGGCAAGGACCTCCAGCGGCTGCTGGGATAGCGGTCGCGCCGGAACGGAGGGAGAATAGGAGCGTTCGGCTGGGTTGCCAGACGGGCTGCGCTTCGTGCAGGGTCCCGCGCCAGGAGGACCTTGGGCATGCGCATGACCCCCTATCTCTACTTCAAGGGCGCTTGTGAGGAGGCGCTGACGTTCTACGCCGCACGCGGCCTCGGCAAGGTCGTCGACCTTCGCCGCTATGCGGAAAGTCCGATGGAGGGGCGCGCCGGCGGCGCCTGGCGCGACAAGGTGCTTCATTCCCTGTTCGAGGGCGACGGAATTCGCTTCTATGCGTCGGACGGTCCCGACTCCGAGCCGATGAAGGGCAGCGCGCTGATGATCGAGGAGGGCGACGCCGAGCGCGCCGCAGCGCTGTTTGACCAGCTGAGCGACGGCGGCCGGGTGACGGTTCCCTTCAAGAAGCAGTTCTTTGGCGACGTCTACGGCAACTTCACCGACCGGTTCGGCGTGCAATGGGCGATCATCGTTCCGGCGGACGTTTGAGGGCAGCGATGGACGTCGCCGAAGATATCCGCCGCATCGCGCTGCAGGAGGAGCGCCTGCAATTCGACCGGTTCGGCTTGAGCGAAGCCTGGGCGGTTGGCCTGGCGCTGAAAGCGGTCGGCGAAGCGGGACGGCTGCCGATCGTGGTCGACATCCGGCTCGCGACGATGAAGCTTTTGGCCTTCGCGCTGCCCGGGAGCGCGCCCGACAATTTCGACTGGGCGCGACGCAAGCGCAACGTGGTGTTGCGCTTCCACCGGTCCTCCTACGCCATCGGGCTGAAGCTCGCGCTCGAGGGCAGGACGTTCGCCGATCTCGGCGCGCTGCCGGAGCGCGACTACGCCGCGCACGGCGGAGCCGTGCCGATTTTCGTCGCGGGAACCGGATGCGTCGGCTCCGTCACGGTCTCCGGCCTGCCTCAGCGCGACGATCACCGGGCCGTCGTCGAGGCGATGGCGAAGGTCCTTGGCCGGGACCTCAGCGATATTGCGCTCGATTGAGGCTGCCGCGCGGCGCCCGCGCCGGTTTGCGGGCGCATTTCGTCGCTGCGCCTCAAAAAGGGCCGCGTTCGGAGCGCATTCGGCACCTGTTCGGCGGCCGAAAAGCGGCCCTTATTCACCCGTGTTTTGAGCCTTTTCAAGGGCTTGCAACACAGTTTGGAAAAAACCGACGTTCGCCGAAGCGCTCGCGAGCGGCGACCGCCCCGACCCTCAAAAACTTCCTCGCGCATTCGACGCCCGCGGAGAGGGGGGCGAACGGGGTCCCCCGGCGCCGCCTGCTCCTGATCCTTGCGGTCGCCGTCTGAGGCTCCGGGATCATAATAGGCCACATTTCTCTTTCTAAAAAGAGAATGCCTATAGCTTTCGATTCGCGTAATTCAAAGGCTCGCAACGTGGCAGGCGATGCTTCGACCCTATCGCCGCGACGCCCGGCCCCGACCGCGAGGGAGGCCCGGCGCCGCCTTTCAGCCCGCCGCCTCGGCGCTGACCCGCGCCGGCCCGGTCGCTGCGGGTTCGCCGGCCCGCTCCCGGCCTTGGTGGTGCAGGAGGAAAATCGCCTGCTCGCCGACGAGGTTCCAGGTCCATTTCGGCCAGATCGCGGAAAGCTCAGCGCCGCCCTCATCGAGCGCGACGCTCTTGTCGATCACCGCGCCAACCTCCCGGGCGAGTTCGATGAAGTCGGTGATCGTGCAGAAATGGATGTTCGGCGTGTCATACCAGGAATAGCTCAGCTGCTCCGTCACTGGCATCCGGCCCCGGAAGGCGAGCTGCACGCGGACGCTCCAATGCCCGAAGTTCGGAACGGAGACGATGGCGCGCCTGCCAATGCGCAGCATGTTCTCGAGCACGACGCGAGGCTGGCGGGTCGCCTGCAGGGTCTGAGACAGGATGACGTAATCGAAGGCGTCGTTCGGATAGTCTGCGAGATCAGCGTCGGCGTCGCCCTGCACGACCGACAGACCCTTGGCCACGCAATCGTTGACGCCCTGCTGCGAAAGCTCGATGCCACGCCCGTCGACGTTCCGTTCCTCGGCCAGCAGGCGGAGCAATTCCCCATCCCCGCAGCCGACGTCGAGGACCCGTGATCCCGGGGCGACCATCTCCATAACCCGGAGAAGGTCGACGCGCCGGGCGTCGAGGATGCGCGACAGGGTCACGCGATCCCACGCGCGCGCGCCGCGGCGTCGATGAACCCTCTGGTCGTCTCGATGAGTTCAGGCACGTCGAGCAGGAAGGCGTCGTGCCCTCGATCGGTTTCAATCTCGACAAACGACACCGACGCGGCGCCGGCGTTGAGCGCGCGCACGATCGCCCGAGAGTCGCTGGTCGGAAACAGCCAGTCCGAGGTGAACGACACGACGCAGAACCGCGTCGGCGAGCCCTTGAAGGCGCTGGCCAGCGAGCCGCCGAAGTCGGCCGCGAGGTCGAAATAGTCCATCGCCCGTGTCAGGTAGAGATACGTATTCGGATCAAACCGCTCGACGAAGATCTGCCCCTGGTGGCGCAGGTACGATTCGACCTGGAAATCTGCGTCGAACGAGAATGTCCGGGCGGCGCGATCCTGCAGATTGCGACCGAATCGCCGGTGCAGCGCGCTGTCGGAGAGGTAGGTGATGTGGGCGGCCATGCGCGCGACCGCGAGTCCTTTGGACGGCCGCGTGTGTTCGGTCAGGTAGCGGCCGCTGCGCCAATCCGGGTCCGCCATGATGGCCTGACGCCCGACCTCGTGAAAGGCGATGTTCTGCGACGAGTGCCGCGCCGCCGTGGCGATCGGCAGGGCGGCGAACACGCGCTCCGGATAGGCCGCCGCCCATTGCAGGACCTGCATCCCGCCCATCGAGCCGCCGGCGACGCAGAACAGCGTGTCAATGCCGAGGTGGTCGATCAGCAGCGCCTGGGCCCGCACCATGTCGGCGATCGTGACCAGGGGAAAGTCGAGGCCGTAAGGTTCGCCCGTCTCCGGGTTGAGCGAGGCCGGACCGGTGGTGCCCATGCAGCCGCCGAGCACATTGGCGCAAAGGACGAAGAACCGGTCGGTGTCGAAGGGTTTCCCCGGACCGACCATGGTCTCCCACCAGCC
>NZ_JBKQOT010000618.1:0-8011 GCF_052145395.1 Roseiarcus sp. | reverse complement strand
GCGCGACCTTCCTCACCACTCAGATCGACTTCACCGACGCCGGCGACCTCAAGGTGTTCGTCGACGCCGAGCAGCTGAAGCAGGCCGAAAAGCGCATGCAGGAGCGGGGCTATCTCGAGGGCTCGGCGATGGCTCAGGCCTTCAACATGCTCAGGCCCAACGACCTGATCTGGTCATACTATGTCAACAACTACCTGAAGGGCAAAGAACCGATGCCCTTCGACCTCCTGGTGTGGAATGCCGACGCCACCCGCATGCCAGCGGCGAATCACATGTTCTACCTTCGCCACTGCTACTTGCAGAACGACCTGTCGAACGGGCGCATGGTGATCGGCGGCCAGACGGTCGATCTGAAGAAGGTGACGATCCCGGTCTATGAGCTCGCCGCCAAGGAGGATCACATCGCCCCCGCCCGCTCGGCGTTCAACGGCGCCAAGTGCCTGGGCGGACCGGTGCGCTTTGTGATGGCGGGCTCGGGCCATATTGCGGGCGTGGTCAACCCGCCGACCAAGGCGAAATACCAGTACTGGACCGGCGGCCCGGTCGAAGGCGACTTCGAGGACTGGGTGAAGGCGGCCAAGGAGACGCCAGGGTCGTGGTGGCCTGACTGGATCCAGTGGATCACGGCGCAGGCGCCCGAGAAGGTCCCCGCCCGCACCCCCGGCGAGGGCAAGCTGAAGGCGATCGGCGACGCGCCGGGCGAGTACGTGCTGGCGAAGTCGTAAGGCCCGAGAGATTATCGTCGAATAAGGGTCTTCTGAAGCACGGCGTCTTCAGGTTAAACCGGCTCCATCATTGCGGCCATCCGCAGGGTGGCGGCGCCCGCCTTTCGACGCGCTATGGCGATGAATCCATCCAGGGAGGCAAGAGAGCCGGTCGCCTGGATGCCGCCTGCGCGAGACATTTGGATTTCCTCAGGCCTCCGCCGAGACAGGCGCCGGCTCCGCAAATCTTCGGATATTGGAGGTTGGATTTTCTTGGAATTCCTTGGATTCTCTCGACCGAAATGAGCCTTTTCAGTGGGTTACGCGCGAGCGCGTGCGAATTTATTCGTCGTGGGACCCATCCCCCGCGTAAAAAGGCCGCGTCCCGTCTGAGGACGGCGTTGATCCGCTTGCGCTTGAACTGAGGCTCGCATGAAGGGATCGTACCGAGATTTCCGATTTTCCGCAAGCAAAAGCTATTCGCCATTCGCGCGAGTGGAAGCGCGCCGGCGCCATTCTCCACCCAAGACAAGGGACCGGCGGACGCCAAGCGCCGGCCGCCCGCCCGACCGTCAGCGTCAGCGCCTCTTGCCGAGCGCGCGGCGACCGGGTTATCGGAGAGCGTAGGTGCAGCGACAATGGGACTTCCCCATGCCGGCAGTCGTCACGCTCGTCCGCCACGGTGAAACGGCCTGGAGCGCCGCCGGCCGGCACACCGGCCGGACCGATATTCCCCTCACCGAGGAAGGCGAACGCAAGGCGCGGAAACTCCGCGACCGACTCGCTGGCCAAACCTTCAATCGAGTCTTCACCAGCCCGCTTCAGCGCGCCGCCCAGACCTGCGCGCTCGCGGGCTTCGGCGACCGGGCCGTGGTTGATCCCGATCTGCTCGAATGGAATTACGGCGACTACGAGGGACGGACCACCCACGAGATCCTCACCGACCACCCGGGCTGGCTGATCTTTCGTGATGGCTGCCCGCACGGCGAAAAGGCCGCCGACGTCGGCGCCCGCGTCGACCGCGTCATCGCCCGCCTGCGCGCCGTGGACGATCGCGCGATCCTCTTTTCCAGCGCTCACGTGCTGCGGGTCCTGACGGCCCGCTGGCTCGGTCTCCCGCCCTCCGAAGGCCGTCTTTTCGCGCTCAATACGGCGAGCGTCAGCGTTTTGAGCTACGAGCACGACGACAGGGGCGAACCGGTCGTAGCGCTCTGGAACGAGGTCTGAGCCGGCGCGATCCTCGTCGCGGCGCCGGCGCAGAGCGTCTTTTGTCCCACGGACCAAGTCCGCCACGCGCGGCTCCGCGATCTTGCTTCCCAAAATTTCGCTTGGCGCATCGCGGCGTCAGCGCTACCTTCAGCGTTACCCGCCGATGGTATTTTCGCCAGGCGGGTTCGAGCCTAAGCCTTCCGCCCCGTTAACGCGGCGCGCTCCGGCGTCCGCCTGATTTGCTTACCGCCGCAAAGCCATCGAGGCAGGCGCAAGCCGCCGGACGTCTGTCCCGCAGCGCCACGCCGTGACGGAGTTGCAGATGCTATACGCGCTTGCCTTCCTCGCCGGGATCGTCGCCGGTTCGCGCGCCTTGACGGCTCCGGCGGCCGTTAGCTGGGCCGCTCATCTCGGCTACCTCAACCTCGAGGGGTCGTGGCTCGCCTTTATGGGCTACGCGTGGACCCCGTGGGTCTTCACGGTTCTGGCGATCGTCGAACTGATCACCGACCAGTTGCCGTCCACGCCCAGTCGCAAGGTTCCGATGCAATTCGGCGCCCGCATCGTCACCGGCGCCCTTAGCGGCGCGACGCTCGGCGCGTCGGCGGGATCGTGGATCGCGGGCCTCATCGCCGGCATTGTCGGCGCGGGAATCGGAACCTACGGCGGCGCCGAGGTCCGCGCGCGCATGACCAAGGCCTTCGGCCGCGACCTGCCGGCCGCCTTGATCGAGGACGCTGGCGCGATCGTCCTCGGCCTCATCATCGTATGGGCGCTTCGATGACCCGCCGCTTCGACGCCATCGTCATCGGGGCTGGCCAGGCCGGGCCGCCGATGACGGCGCGGCTCGCCGCGTCGGGCAGGACCGTCGCCATCGTCGAGCGCAAGCTTTTTGGCGGAACCTGCGTGAACGTCGGTTGCACACCCACCAAGACGCTGGTTGCGAGCGCTTACGCGGCCCATCTCGCCCGGCGCGCCGCCGACTATGGCGTCACCGCCGGGCCGGTCGGCGTCGATTTCGCCTCCGTCATGGCGCGCATGGACAGGGTCGTCGACGAAAAGCGCGCGGGCCTGAAATCCTGGCTCGGCGGCATGGCCAACTGCACGGTCGTCGAGGGCCACGCCCGCTTCACATCGCCCCATGCGATCGAGGTCGGAGGCGAAACGCTCGAGGCCGACATGGTCTTCCTCGATGTCGGCGCCAGGGCGACAGTTCCGGACTTCCCCGGCCTCGATCGAATCCGGCCCCTCACCAACTCGAGCCTTCTCGAACTCGACGCCCTGCCGCGTCATCTCGTCATCGTCGGCGGAAGCTATATCGGGCTCGAATTCGCCCAAGTTTTCCGGCGCTTCGGTGCTGAAGTTACAGTGGTGGAAAAAGCGCCGCGTCTCGTCGTCAGAGAGGACCCGGACGTCTCCGACGCGATCCGCGATATCCTGGAGGCGGACGGAATCACTGTCCGCTGCGGCGCGGAGTGCATCCGCTTTGCGCGGCGCGGCGACGACGTCGAGGTTGGCGTCAACTGCCAGAGCGGCGAACCGGCAGTGGTCGGCTCGCATGCGCTTCTCGCGGTCGGCCGCAGGCCGAACACCGACGATCTCGGGCTCGACGCGGCGGGCGTGGCGGTCGACGCGCGTGGCTATATCGTCGTCGATGACGACCTTCGGACCCGCGTCCCGCACATCTGGGCGCTCGGCGACTGCAACGGCCGCGGCGCCTTCACCCATACGTCCTACAACGACTACGAGATCGTCGCGGCGAACCTTTTTGACGGCGCGAAGCGCAAGGCAACCGATCGCATCCCGGTCTATGCGCTCTATGTCGATCCGCCGCTCGGACGGGTCGGGATGACCGAAGCGGAAGCGAAAGCCAAGGGCCATGCCGTCCGTGTCGGCAAGCGCCCGATGACGCGCGTGGCGCGCGCCATCGAGAAGGGCGAGACGCAAGGTTTCATCAAGGTGGTGGTCGATCGCGACAGCGACGCGATCCTCGGCGCCGCCATTCTCGGCGTCGGCGGCGACGAAGCGATCCACGGCGTGGTCGAGGCGATGGCCGCAGGCGTCACCGCGACGGCCTACACGCGCGTCGTCGCCATCCACCCGACGGTGTCCGAACTCGTGCCCACCGTTTTCGGCGAGCTGTCGCCGTGACGCCGGCGCCGGGCTTTTTGGAAAGTTTCACCAGCGCAAAGGAATAGCCTCCGGCCGGTTCGCGTTAGCATCCCACTCCCAAGGACCGGTGTACCTTGGCGTCGTCCCTTCGATGGAGACTCCCTTGCCCGAGCCCCTGCGACCACCTCTTCGCTCCGCCCTCGGTTCGCTTGTTCTCATCGCCGCCGTCGTTGCTTTCGGCGCGGCTGCGTTTGCTTACACGGCTGCGTGGCTCTCGCCCCAAAAGCTCACGCCGGACAGGCTGGTCGAAGCCTTGGCGCCGCCTTCCGGCCCGGCGCTCGGCCATCGCCGCAACCACGCCAAGGGAATCTGCTTCACGGGCGTGTTCGAGGCGAACGGCGCCGGCTCTGAGCTTTCGACCGCGCAGGTCTTCGCCAAGGGCGAATATCCCGTGGTGGGGCGCTTCAACCTCGGCACGCCCGACCCCGACGCCGCGGACGCCTCGGTGCGGGTGCGAGGGATCGGCGTGATGATCACGACGCCGGACGGCGAGGAATGGCGCACGGCGATGATCAACCCGCCAATCTTCGCGGTTTCGACCCCTCAAGGGTTCTATGACCTGCTCGAGGCCTCGGCGAGCAAGGACCCCGACGCCATGGGAGCATTCGTCCAGGCGCATCCCGAGTTCGCGGCTTTCGGCGGCTGGGCGAAGGATGGGCCGTGGACCGGCAGCTATGCGGAGGAGCGTTACAACGGTCTCAACGCCTTCGTGTTCACCGACAGCGCCGGCGACCGGCGCGCGGTGCGCTGGTCGATCATCCCGGCCGCCGAGCCCGTGCCCGTTTCACCAGAGGAACTCGCCAAGCGCGGACCGAATTTTTTGGAAGAGGAGATCGCCGAGCGCATCAAGCAGGGCCCTTTGCGCTGGACGATGGCTGTCACCGTCGCCAATCCGGGCGACCCCACGGCGGACCCGACCAAGGCATGGCCGGACGACCGGCGCAAGATCGAGGTCGGAACGCTGACGGTGCAGGCGATCATCCCCGAGCCGGACGGACCGTGCCGCGACGTCAACTACGATCCGACCGTGCTGCCCAATGGGATGGCGACCTCGGACGACCCGTTCCCGGCGGCGCGGTCTTCCGCCTATCGAGTCTCCTTCGACCGCCGCGCGGCCGAGGCGAAGGACTATCCGCGAACAGCGCCAGGAGCGAGCCAATGATCCGCGTCCCCCGCTTCACGCCGCTGCAGCGCGCGCGGCACTGGATCATGGCCGTCTGCATCTTGACGATGTTGTTCATCGGCGTCCACATGGTCTCGAGCATCAACCCGAAATACCTGACGCTGATCACGATCCACAAAACGCTCGGAATCGTGATCCTCGTTCTCGCGCTGATCCGGCTCGCCGTCCGCCTGCGCTCCGGCGCCCCTCCCCTGCCGCTGGACCTCCCCGAGCCGATGAAGCTCGCGGCGCATCTGTCGCATTACGCGCTCTACGCGCTGATGATCGGCCTTCCGCTGACCGGCTGGGCGATGCTGTCGTCGGCCGGCTATCCCATCGTCCTCTGGGGCGGCATCTGGCTTCCGCCGATCGCGCCGCAGAGCGACGGCCTGCATACCGTGCTGTGGCAGGCGCATGTCTGGCTGGCGCTGCTGTTCTACGCGGTGATCCTCATGCATGTCGCGGCGGCGCTGTTCCATGCGCTGGTGCGGCGCGACGGCGTGTTCGAGGCGATGGGGCCGGAACTGAACCATAGGGCGGAGGCGACCAGTCCGGCGCATCAGCCGGCGGAGTGAGCCGCGAGAGCCGTTGCGCTTGCGCGACGGCGGCCACGGTCCCTCCTCCCCGCTTGTGACGCTCACGGGGAGGGGGATTTGCCCCGACCGACTCGATTCGGCCCCAACTCGTTCTGGGCCTCGAGCGTTTACGCGGCGCGCACGCGGCTTTTGACCGACGCCGCGATCACACGACGCGGACTTGGGGATGAACGCGCGGGAGCGCTGCGGACGGCCGCAAAATCGCCGCATACCCATCGCAATCGCGCGCCGGCGCTCGCCAAAAATCCTCGCGAGCGCCGGTCGCCGCCGAGGAACGAGCGCCTCCCGCCGCCGCAGAAGCGCCAAAACCGGCGGCTATCCCCCGTTGCGCCCTTTCGAGCACGAACCCGCTCCAGGGTCCCGTCAGGAAGGTCAAATTGTCGCACGCCACAGAGTCGCCCGGAAATCGCTGGAAAAGCGGGCGAAGCGTCGGGGACCGCCCCCGTTTGCATTGATGATGGAGGATCATGACTCCCTGCGATCGCCCCCACAGATCCGACTCGACGGGCCGCGCGCTCGTCCTTGGGATCACCGCACTCCTGATTGCGCTCTCGGTTCTCGCCGCGGTTCCTTCCGCCTCAGCGCAAGAGGTCAAACCGGCGGCTCAAGACGCCGCCTCGACTCTGACGCCCGTCGAAGCCCAGCACGCCCTCGAAGTCTTGCAGGATCCGGCGAAACGGGACGCAGCGATCGAAACGTTGCGGACGATCGCGAAGGTCTCGGCGCCAGCCGCCGCGGAATCGACGGCGCCCGCCGCGCAACCGGCGGCACCCGCCGCGCCGCTGGTCATCGCCGACGGATTCGGGGCGGAGCTGCTGCTGGAGGTTTCAACCGAAATGGGAGACCTGTCGGCTCAGTTTGAGCACAGCGTCCGCGCGGTGACAAAGTTCCCCGTGTTTTGGCGTTGGCTGACAGAGACCGCAACCGATCCCGATGCGCAGGCTCTGCTGCTCGGCTTCCTTTGGCGAGGATTGACCGTCGCCGTCCTCGCGCTCCTGGCCGAGCGCCTTGTCGGGTTTGGGCTTCGCCGGCCCCTCGCCGCGCTGGAAGCCCGTGCGGCGCACGACAAACGGGGCGAGGCCGGCGCGATATTCGACGCCGATCGCGCTGAGACCGTGGCCGTCCGGCGCGTGCAGGGGCTGCGCACGACCCTCAGCCGGGCCCCGTACGCCGTGGCGCGTCTGGTTCTGGAGCTCGCGCCGGTTGCGGCTTTCGCCGCGGCGGGCAACGCCCTCCTCGCAACCAGCATTGGCGCCGACCCGATCGCGCGGGTCGCGATCCTCGCCCTGGTCAACGCGTATGTGTTCTGCCGGACGGCGATGTGCGTCATACGGATGTTCGTGTGCGGTTCGGCGCCCGGGACGAGCCTTTTCGCGCCGCCCGCGGAGACCGCCGCCGCGATCGAAGTCTGGTCGCGAAGGCTCATTGGCGTCGCGGTATTCGGCTTGGCCGTCGCCAATGTCGCGCGCGCGCTTGGTCTGGAACGGCCGGCCTATCATGCGTTGGTGAAGTTCGTCGTCCTTCTTCCGCATCTCCTGCTCGTCATCGTGACCTTGCGCTGTCGGCGCGCCGTCGCGTCCTTTATTCGCGCGCCGGCCGGACGCTCCGGTTTTGTGTCCGTCCTGCGCAATCGCTTTGCCGACGTCTGGCACTATGTCGCCATCTTCGCCAACCTCGCGTTGTGGACGATCTGGGCGTTCAGGATACCCAACGGCTACAGCCTCGTCGCCTATTACGCGTCCGAGGCGGTCGTCATTCTCGTGATCGCCCGGGCGGCGTGGGCCGTCGCCATGGGCGGCGTCGACAGGATTTTCAATCCTCGTTACGGTCTTCTTGTGGGCGCTCCGTTTCTCGAGGGTCTCGGCGCCCGTTACCGTCCCGTCCTGCGCTTCGCGATCTCGGCGATCATTGCGCTTATCGCGACAGGCGCCTTGCTGGAGACTTGGGGCGTCGACGCCTTGAGCTGGTTCGATTCCGGCCGCATCGGCGGGATTCTGCTTTCCCAGTTCTCATCAGTCGTCCTCGCCGTCGCAATCGCAATTGTCGTTTGGGAAGCGTCCAACGGCGCGATCGAACACCAACTCGACCGGTTCGCCCGGGAGGGCGCCTACGCCCGCGCCGCCCGGCTCCGGACGCTTCTGCCGATGTTGCGCACGGTCCTGACCGTG